>NZ_UWOA01000096.1:0-4063 GCF_900604305.1 Mycobacterium sp. P7213 | reverse complement strand
GACCGCAACCAGTCCAGGATCTCCCCGTAATCAGGGGTCAGCCGACGCTCGAATACCTCACCGGTATCCCCGTCCAATGCACACCCGATCACCGAACGTGCGTGCACATCCAAACCAACACTCGTACGCTGAACCTTCACTGGGGCCTCCCACATCTTGTGGCTCTACCGGCCAGGACCTGATTCCTGTCGGCAACCCACGGTCACATGTGAGTGAGGCCCCAGCCCCCCATACCGTCTAAACCTTGTTAGTCAGTCTGCCTAAGCCCGCCTATGTTTGCGAGCTCCACACGCCGCAATGTGGGGCGTTTCATGCTCCGGGAGGCTAGTGAGCTGGACCTCGATATCGGTTTCGCGGAGACTGGCACGCGCGGCGAAGCCGGACGTAGCCGGTCCCTGCCGGGCCTGCAACCAGGCGTTTGGGTGACCGGCGGCGCGGTGCGATACGCTGTCGTGGCTTCACACGGGGTGTGGCGCAGCTTGGTAGCGTGCTTCGTTCGGGACGAAGAGGTCGTGGGTTCGAATCCCGCCACCCCGACAGTGTGATGTCGCAAGACATCGGAATAGCTCTGAACCTGCATTAGGTTCGGGGCTTTTTCCGTTTTGGCCCGGGTGGGACTCCGCGGTTCCCGAACGAGGGTCGGGGACCGCGGAGCCGCCGTCATCCGTCAATCCGGTCCAGATAGCTTCGGCGTTTGCCTTCGTCGAAGTGCCCGGGGGGCTCGTTGCGCGTGGCGAGCCGCTTCATTTTCTGCATGAGCGGTTCGGGCGTGATGTCTTCGATAAGGCCGAACGGCGACAACCACCGGGGCACCGTCACCTCTCGCCCGGGCCGGCGGGCGCTGTCGACGATTGCCGCCGCGATCTGCTCCGGCTGCCGAGTGGGCAACAGGCTCAGGTTCACTCCCGCTGTCAGCTCGGTATGGACCGCGGTGGGCATGATCGTGGTGATCGTCACTCGGGTGTCCGCGATCTCGGCACGGACGGCTCGCGACAGCGCTGCCACCGCATACTTCGTCGCACAGTAGACCGACATGCCCGGAGTCGTCACCTTGGCCGCCATGGACGACACGTTCACGATGTGGCCGTGGTTGCGGGCCACCATGTCGGGCAGAAATTCGTGCATGCCATTGATGACCCCGCCCAGATTCACGGCCATTTCCCGGTGATAGGCGGAAAGTTTCTGATCGACAAACCGGCCCATGTGTTGGATTCCCGCGTTGTTGACCAGCATGTCCACCGGGCCGTCCGCGGCAGCCGAACGGTGGAATGCCGCGACACTGGCCTCGTCGGTCACGTCCAAGTGGGTCGATTTGGCACCGAGCTCGTGAGCCGTGCGGGCGGCTTCGTCGGCGTCCAGGTCGCCGATCCACACCGTGGCGCCCCGCCGCCGCAGAGCCGCCGCGGTGGCTCGCCCGATGCCGCGGGCACCCCCGGTCACACAGACCACGGCACCGTCGAGTTCGATCATCGATTCGGCCCTTCCTCGGTGAACTGCCGCAATCCGAAGTAGGCGATAAGACGAATCTCTCCGCTGTGCATCGTCAGCAGCGCGCGTCCGAGATACAGGCCCGGGACGAGCTCAACCACTTCGTCGCGGGTCCGTTTGATGGGGAAGGTGCGCACGCTGGGATTGCGGTATTCGGCGGGACTGTAGTCCAAAGCACGAACCTTGATGGAAGGCGCGATCGCGGCGGTGTCGATCCGATGATTGAATTCGAAACCCACCATCTCGGATCCGGCTCGACGAAGCCCTCCGTAGAGCGGCGCGATGACGCGCATCGCGTACTTGGCCAGTGGCGCAAGCCTGTTGAAACCGGTCTCGGCGTCGAAAGTCTTACCGCGCCACGTCGGGTTGATCTTCAACAAGGGGTTGGCCAGGTACGCCTCGGGAATCCCGAACAGGTTCCCGACGATCAGGCCTTCCAGCGCGCCCCGAATCTCCTCGGGAGCGTGTCCGCGCTCAAACAGGGCCGCAAGCTGGTCACGCCGACCGGCCTTGCCGAGTTCCTGAAGATAGCTCCAGCCCTGTTGCCGCGCCAGGACCGGCGCGCTGCGCGATAGGACCCGAAGATCGTTCAGCACAGATGCGCTGGCCCGCTCCTGAGATTGGTCATCGGCGCGGGCGTTAGGGGCCGAAGTTGTCATGTGTCCTCCCGATCGGTCTATCTGGTACGAAGTCGTGCCTATTAACTGGTACGAAACCAGTGCCAGACTTCCCAGGTGGTGTCAACGGGTAATCGAGTGGGTTCGTTGGGCGAGTGCGACGATCTAGCGATGCCCGAGACACCACAGCGCGCCTATGGGGGGCAGTCCGCCGAGACGCGTCGCCACTTACGGCGAACGCGTCTCGTGGAAGTCGCCATGGACGCCATGGCGCGCAATGAATGGCGTGGCGCAACAGTCGATAAGCTCTGTGCCGCAGCGAATCTCAACAAGAGATATTTCTACGAAAGCTTCAAGGATCTGGACGGACTCTCCGCCGCGGTGGTGGACGATATCGCCGAAGACGTGCGGGCCGCGACCATCGCCGCGGCGGATGCCGTGGGATCGGAGTCCCTGGAAAGCCAAGCGCTGGCGGGGGTGGCCGCCGCGGTGCGCTCCCTTGTCGATGATCCTCGCCGTGCGCGTGTGCTCCTGGGTGGCGTCGCGGCCTCGCCGGAGTTGGACGCCCACCGCACGATCGTGATGCACCGCCTCACCGACGTGCTGATCGACCACGGACGCACGGTGCACGGTGTAGAGCTGGAAAACGACCCGCTGGCCAAGGTCGCACCCGCATTCATCGTCGGTGGCACTGCGGACGCGATCTTGGACTTCGTCAACGGGGAGGTCGACTTGTCTCTCGACGATTTCATCGCACAACTAGCCACCCTCTGGCTCATCACCGGCAGCGGCGCAGCCCAGTTCGCGCGGGCACGAGTGCCCTAGCATTCAGCACCCGCCGACCGCAGTCCTGTCGCCGGTTGGACCGGCCTTGCCCGTCGTTTCCTCAATCGGGTCCACCGGCCGCCTCGGCCGTAGACAATGGCTCCCGTGGACTTCCCGATGCGCTACGACCGGTGGTATCGACCGCTGGCCACCGTGTTGGGCCTGGGTCCCGGGCGGGCGAGCATCCGGGTTGCCGACGGGCTGCTGCAGATCCGCAGCGGATGGGCGTTCGCCATGGACATCGCGGTGAACAACATCGAATCCGCCTGTCCGGCCCCGGAACGCATGTGGGGCTGGGGCGTGCACCAGGCCTGTAATGGCTGGCTGGTCAACGGATCCCGGCACGGAATGGTCCAGATAAAGCTGGTCCACGGCGTCAAGCCCAGCAAAGCGCCGACGGCCGGACTGTTCAACAAACCCGTCCGCAGCCTCTATGTCAGCGTCACCGACCCCGACGGCTTCATCGCCGCGCTGACGGGCTGGCAGTTGCCGGCAACCGGTTCCTAGAGCCGTTCCCGGACCGCGGCCGACAACCGCGAACCATCGGCCTTACCCGCGGCGATCGCGGTGGCGGCCTTCATCACCTGGCCCATGTGCTTCATGTGCGGACGCTCCCCGATCGCCTCGGCGACCTGCGCCAGCGCGGTGTCGACGACGTCGGCCAGTTCGGCGTCGCTGAGCGGCGCGGGAAGGTACTCGGCGATGATCCGAGCCTCGGCGTGCTCTTCGGCGGCGAGGTCACCCCGGCCGTTCTGGGTGTAGATCGTCGCGGACTCCGCCCGCTTGCGGGCTTCGCGCGCCAGCACCTTCAGGACATCCTCGTCGGTCAGTTCCCGGGCCTGTTTGCCGGCGACCTCTTCGGCCTGGATCGCAGCCAACAACATTCGCAGGGTCGCCGTGCGCAGCTTGTCCTGCGCCTTCATCGCCGCCGTCAGATCGGTACGCAACTGGGATTTGAGTTCCGCCATGCCCCATAACGCTACGCTCAGCCACATGGTGAATCCGCCTCCGCCCGGCTACCCCGGACCTGGTTTTCCGCCTCCCGGCTACGGCCCGCCACCGGGCTATGGCCCGCCGCCTCCCGGCTACGGCCCGCCACCGGGCTATGGCCCGCCGCCTCCGGGCCTCCGGGC
>NZ_UWOA01000060.1:0-24789 GCF_900604305.1 Mycobacterium sp. P7213 | reverse complement strand
GAAGAGCGGTGGACCGCCCGGCAACCCCGGAATCCCCAGGTTAGGTAGCGGTGGTGGCGGGAGTGCCGGCGGCGGCGGAGGCGGTGCCACCGGCAGGGGCGCCGGCGCCCGCGGGGCCGGTGCCTGCGGGGCCGGAGCGGGAGCCCGCGGCGGAGCCGGTTCGCCGGCCGGGGCAGGCGGGGCCGCCGGCGGAGCGGGCGCCGGGGTGACGACAGCCGCCGGCGGCGGTGCCTTTGGGGTGACGACATTGGCCCGCACGTCGGGGCGGTCCTGATTGGCCGCCCGCATTCCCACAGCCAAGGCGACCGCCAAGCCCAGCACGCCGATCACGAACAGCGCCGCGACCCCGCCGGTGACCAGCATCGGCTTGCGTTCCCGCGGCTGGATCCCGGTGCCGAAGTCCAGCATCCGGGAGTCGACGAGTTCGGGATCGTCGGCCAGACCCGGAAGCGCGCCGCCCAGAACCACACCGCTGTCCGGAAGCGCGCTGTAGGCCAGCGGCTCATTGTCGCTGGTGGCGTTGTAGTCCACCTCGTCGTAAGCGTTCCCGCCGGGCGCGATGTAGGCGTACCCGACACCGGCCAGCGCCGGGTCCAGCTCACCGGTGCCCGGGTCCTGCGCCCAGGCCTGCGCCCGGGTGGAGGACGAAAACAGTGGGGCATGCGCGCTGGCCAGGGCCGCGCCGCGCGCCAACGCCATGTGCGGTTCCTCCGGCACGCTGACCGGCAGCTGGGTGGCCTTGTCCAACTCCGGTTTGATCATCGCCACGTTGACGCCCGAGCCCACCACGAACAGACCGTCGGGGTTCGACTCAAGCCGTTGCGCACCGGCCGCCAGTTCGGTGATCTCACCGACCGCGCTCTCGTCGTCGTTGGACAGCGGCTGCCGGTGAATCTCGGTGATCGAGCCGTCGTCAGAGTTCACGACGGCCAAGGTGGCGGCTTCCGGCTCGACGAACAGCAGAGCAGTCCGGGCGTAGCGCGTGGCACTGCCCACCGACTGGGCCAGCGCCGCTGCGGCCAGAAACGCCGACACCAGCATCACGTTCTCGACCTTCCGGCCGGCCAGCGCCTCGCGCAGCGCGTTCGCCTCGGCCGGATTACTCCAGGTCACACCGGTGGAGCTGAGCTCATAACCGCCCTCCCGGGCGCCCTCGCGGGTGCCCAGGATCGCCGACACCACCCGTTCCGGCGCGGTTTGGGCACCGTCTACGACGTCGAAGTCGTCGTGCTCCACGGTGACCCCGTCGGCGTGCTCGCCTTCCACCAGCACCATGCGGA
The DNA here is from genome assembly GCF_900604305.1 of Mycobacterium sp. P7213. NCBI lineage: Bacteria > Bacillati > Actinomycetota > Actinomycetes > Mycobacteriales > Mycobacteriaceae > Mycobacterium > Mycobacterium sp. P7213. The sequence goes on along the minus strand of NZ_UWOA01000060.1, from coordinate 23,509 downwards.
CCGCCGAGGGCGCCACCGACACCCCGAGTACGATCTCCACGAAACCTCCCCTGCCACTGCTTATCGGCCAGGTATGCGGGCCGAACCCCCACCAGGGCTGGCCGATACCGGCTTCATCGCAGCCGCGTGGCGGCGTCAGGTCCGAGGGCTAACCGGACTTGATGAAGTTCTGATACGAGCGGGACGGCGTCGGCCCGCGCTGGCCCTGATATTTCGACCCTACGCGCGTACTGCCGTAAGGGTGCTCCGCCGGACTGGTCAGCCGCAGCAGACACAGCTGGCCGATCTTCATGCCGGGCCACAACGTGATCGGCAGATTCGCCACGTTGGACAGCTCCAACGTGATGTGCCCGGAGAAGCCGGGGTCGATGAATCCCGCGGTGGAATGGGTCAGTAGACCCAGTCGGCCCAGGCTCGACTTGCCCTCCAGCCGGCCGGCCAGATCCTCCGGCAGGGTGCAGCACTCCAGGGTGGAGCCCAGCACGAACTCGCCGGGGTGCAGCACGAACGGCTCGCCCGGCTTGGGTTCGACCAGCGTGGTCAGTTCGTCTTGTTGTTGAGCCGGGTCGATGTGGGTGTAGCGGGTGTTGTTGAACACCCGGAACAGGCTGTCGAGGCGGACGTCCACGCTGGACGGCTGGACCAGCGCGTCGTCGAACGGGTCGATGCCCAGCCGGCCAGCAGCGATTTCGGCCCGCAGATCGCGATCGGAGAGCAGCACGGCACGAGCGTATCGCTCGGCCCGCCGGCTGGGCCGGATGACCAAGCCGGTGGTGGCCACCGAGTGTGCGCATAGATTCGGCTTGCGGCCGATCGGCCAACGATTCCGCACACTCGCGGAGCGGGTGGGCGCCCGGATGCTAGCCTGCTAGCGCACCAGTGCCGATGTAGTTCAATGGCAGAACATCAGCTTCCCAAGCTGAATACGCGGGTTCGATTCCCGTCATCGGCTCCACGCTTTTATCGGCTACCAGCGCCCTCGGGAAAACGGCTCACTTGACCCACGGCACGATGGGCACAAAGGGCCGGTTGGCGTTGTGCCAGAAGTGCTCCAGAGCCGTCACCGCGGTGTCGTGCGTGATCAGCCAGCGGCCGCCCTGCTCGGACAGCACGATGGGCTCGGGCGCGCTCTCCTCGTGAAAGCCCCCGACCGAGGTCACGGTCGCACCGGCGAAGTTGTCTTGCGCGGGCTGGATATCGGTCACCACGAAGTGGTACGGCAATAATCCGGCCTCTTGGGTCTCGCGCAGTCGCTGATCGATCGTCTGGGCTTCTTCGGGACTGAAGCCGGGGGTGACGACGTTGCCCTTGTTCGCCGCCGGGATGTCCGGGTTGGTCAGCTCGGCCATCGCGGCCAGCACTTCGTCGGGGGTGGGCACGGGCTCGGCAGCGGCGKCGGTTGCGGGTGTAGCGACGCCCGTGAGCGCAGCAGCAAGCACGATCGAGGCGGAGGCGATTCTCATGGCCGCAAAACTAACTTCGCCGTGTGTCAACGATGTTTTCCCTGTGCAACAGCAAATGAAATCTGGTGAGGCCCGCATCTCGCTCCAGATTGACCCTTGCGCTCCCCCGGTGCGCTATCTAAACTGACCGTACAGTTCATTTACGGAAGGGCGACGACATGAGCGTCTGGTTCATCACAGGAGCTTCCCGCGGGTTCGGCCTGCAGATCGCACGCGATCTGTTGGACCGCGGCCATCAGGTGGTCGCGACCGCACGCGACGCGGCCACCGTCACCGAGGCACTCGGCGAGAACGACAACGTGCTTGCCGTGGCCCTCGATGTCACCGACGAGACCCAAGCACGCCAGGCCGTGCAGGCCGCGGTGGACCGCTTCGGCCGTATCGACGTGCTGATCAACAACGCCGGCCGCGGGCTGCTGGGCGCCGTCGAGGAAGCCACCGACGCCGAGGTGCGCGCCGTCTACGAGACCAACGTGTTCGGCCTGTTGACCGTCACGCGCGCGGTCACCCCGGTGCTGCGCGCACAGCGATCCGGCACCATCGTCAACATTTCCTCGGTGGGCGGGTTCGTCAGCTCCCCGGGGTGGGGCGTGTACGCCTCCACCAAGTTCGCCGTCGAAGCACTCTCCGAAGCGCTGCATGCCGAGCTGCAACCCCTGGGAATCCACGCCATGGTGGTCGAGCCCGGCTACTTCCGCACGGACTTCCTGGACTCCTCGAGCTTGCAGATCCAGCAGAACACCATCGACGACTACGCCGAGGGGCCGGCGGGCAAGATGCGCACGACCGCAGCCGACCGCAACCACGACCAGCCTGGCGACCCGGTCAAGGCGGCGGCAGCCATCATCGACGTCGTCGAGTCCGAGCGGCCCCCGGTGCGCCTGCTGCTGGGCAACGACACCATCGCCGCGGTCGAGGGCAAGCTCGCCCACGTGCAAGCCGAATTGGCCCAGTGGCGCGACGTCTCGTCCTCGACCGACTTCGACGATGCCGCCTGAAACCGTCGGTGGGGCCGGCGAATACATCTTCGCCCGCCCCACCGGCCCGCGCAGCGACCGCATCCACCAGGCCATCTTGGATGCGACCGCACGACTCCTCGACGAGGGCGGCTATGCCGCCACGACGGTCGACGCGATCGCGGCCCGGTCCGGGGCCAGCAAGGCCACCATCTACAAACACTGGCCGTCACGAACTGCGGTCGCCGCCGAGGCTTTCGGCGCGATGATGGCCCAGGATCTGCCCTTGCCGGACACCGGAAGCGCCGTCGGCGACCTCACCGAACAAATGGTGCGCGTCTCGGCGTTCTACGCCAGCAGCCGCGGTGACGTCTTCGCACAGTTGCTTGCCGCCTGCGTGGAGGATGCGGCGGGCGCGGTCTATTTCCGCGAATACTTTCTCGATGGTCGCCGCGCCGCCATCACCGAACTGTGGCAACGGGGAGTCACCCGCGGCCATGTTGACGCCGACATCGCCATCGACGACGTCATCGATCTGCTGTTCGGTCCGCTGATATTTCGCCGCATGACCGGGCATTGCCCGCTCACCGAGCACCACGCGCGGCGGCTGGCTGAAGTCGCGCTGCGCGGCGCACTCGCCCTAAACGCCCCCGGCGCCGGCTGATCCCGCCACAATCACCGGTATGGGCCTGTTTCCGAAGTCGCACGCCACCCTGACCGACGTCGAGGTCGCCGACGCTCTGGGCCGCGCGGTCGCGGTCATCGACCCGCTGCTCGACCTGCTCGCCGAGGCCGATCCGATCGGGCTGCGCAAACGCACCCGCCGCCTGCTCACGCCGCCTCGTGGCCTGTCCGATCGCCTCCGCCGAATTCGGCTGCGGCGGCGCCGTAACGAGGCCGGTCGCGGCCCCAGCGTCACCCACCGCGCCCTGAACGCCGGGGCCCAGCTGATCAACGCCGCGGATCTACCGGGCACCGCGGCCTGGGAGCGGATGAGCCGCGAGCAACGCGTGCACTGGTGGGTGCACCGGGTGGGCGCGCTCAACACCGTGGTGGTCGCCTCCCCCGGGGTCTTCGGCTGGCTGACTCGAGTGGTCCCGGTGGGCGAGCTGGCGGGATTCATCAACCACGCCATCGTGTTGTGCGCGCTGGCCCGCGAATACGGCGTCACCGACCGCCGTGTGCAGGTGCGGCTGCTTGCCGAGGTGTTGTGCGGGCGGCATCTGCCCGAGAACGTCGACGTGCCCACACAGCCCGATCCCGCGCCACTGCCGCAGACGCCGCCGCCGGGGTGGAAGCCGCTGAAGTCGATCTCGTCATCGACCCCGGTGGTGATCACCCGGACCATCTGGCAGCTGGCCGGCATCCTGCGGGCAACGTTCGACGAGGTGAGCAAGCGCCCGCACCCGAAGAAGCTCTACCAGCGCCTGGGATCCCTGCCCGGCTTCGGTTTGTTCGCAGCCTATTTCGGCGAACGGGGCGCACTGATTCGAGCGGCCGACCAGGGCGTGGCGTGGCTCGAGGCCCACGAAGGCGGCGCCGATCCCGCCAAGACCGGGGACACAAGCCCGCTTTAGAAAACCCGAATCCAGTCGACGAGCATCTCCGCGGGATAGCTGCCCGGTCGTGGATCGCCGCCACCGGAACCGGCCACCGCCAAGTTGAACACCGAAAATACTTGGTATCCAGGGTTATTGAACGGCCAGTCCGCGATCGAATTCGCCGGAACCGAAAAGTAGGGTGCCGCACCGTCGACGTAGTCGCGCCAGAACCGGATACCGTCGGCGTCCCAGCGGCACCGCCAGGTGTGCCAGGCGCTGTCCATCGAAATCTGTTGGGTCGCCCATTCGGCACCGTTCGCTTTTGTGTGGACGGTGGTCGCCGACGGCCAATTGCCGTTGCCGTACCACTCCAGCACGTCGATCTCGCCTTGGTCTTCGTTGCCCATCCACCAGGCGGGCCAAGCCCCGGCGGTGAGGCAGTTCAGCTTGATCCGGGCTTCCCAAGTGTGCCCGATACCGCCCATCCACCGGCTCTGGACTTTGCCGCTGTAGTAGGTATCGCCGTCTTTGGCGGCGCGCAACACGAGGTTCGACTTGCCGTCGACGAACACGTTCTTGCGGTCGTCGCGGTATTGGCCGACGTTCTCGGGGCGCTCCCAAAACGTCGGGTCCTTCATTGATTCCCGCGCCCGTGCCACCGCCCACTTCGCCGGATCCGGCGCGGAACCGGCCGGACCGTCGAACTCGTCGCTGAAGAGGTAGTTCTGCGAGGGGGCCGAGGGCAGTGGATCGACGGGCCCGGGTCGGGCCCAGGCCTCCGGCAGGCGCATCGCGGCGGCGAGCATGCCGATTCCGGTCGTCAACATCAGGCTGCGTCGATCTATCTCGGCCACCTTCGCATGAAACCACTACCCGGCCGGGGCATCAATGGAAGTGTTACCGCTCCCATAGAACGAGCGAGCCGGCCGGGGATCACCCCGACCGGCTGGCGTCAAGTGACGAACCGTTCCTAGAACACCCGCACCCAGTCGATCAGCATGTCCGCCGGGTAGTTCCCCGCCCGGGCGTCGCCGCCACCGGATCCGCCGATGGCCAGGTTCAGAATCGGGAACACGGTGTAGCCGGGGTCGTTGAACGGCCACTCCCGGCCGGGTTCCTCGATGTTCTCGATGCCGACGGCCGGAACGGAGAAGTACGGCTCCTTGCCCTCGACATAGTCCTGCCAGAAATACATCCCGCTCTGGTTCCAGGTGACCCGCCAAGTGTGCCAGTTGTTGTCGACCGGGTAGGCGAAGGTCTCGAACGCCGTGCCATACGGGTTGGCGTGCACAGTGGTGCCCGACGGCCACTCGCCGTTGCCGTACCACTCCATCAGGTCGATTTCGCCCTCGCGGCCCGGGTCATCGTTGGACAGCCACCATGCGGGCCAGGCACCGGAGGTCTGGCAGTCCAGCTTGATACGCGCTTCCCAGGTGGTGCCGATGCCGCCCCGCCAGTTGCCGTGCACCAAACCGCCGAAGTAGTTGGTGCCCTCCTGCGTGCCGCGGATCACCAGGTTGGATTTGCCGTCGAGGAAAACATTCTTGCGGCTGTCGCGGTACTGGTGAAAGTACTCGGGCCGGTCCCAGCCGACGGGGCGACGGATCGGGGTGCGGTGGTTGGAGATCGTCCACTTCGACGGATCGGGCGCCGAGCCGGCGGGTCCGTCGAACTCGTCATGCCAGATGAAGCCCCCGGGCTTGGCGGCGGCCGTAGGCGCGGCAGGCGCAGCGGGATCAGCCGGGGCAGACGGCGCCTGAGCCGGGTCGCCCGGCGCTCCAGGACCCGCCGGAACGGCTCTGGCCTGGGGGGTGGGGGCTGCGGCAGCCAATGCGCCGGCACCCAGCATCATCATGATCTGGCGGCGGTTCATCTCGGGCACGGTGGCAATCTAACCCACAGCGCACCGGTGTCAAACAACACAAGCCCGCCTGCGTGGCCTATGTCACCTCTGAGTTGGCTCGCTGCCGTCGGCACCGTCGTCGAGCACTCCCACTGCGATCCCGTAGGGCAGGAACCGCACCCGGCGTTTCGGGTCGGGATTGCGCTGGCTGGCCCGCAGCGCATCGATCTCGGTGGCGTAGACCTGCTCGACCCGCGCCGCTCCGTCGTCGCCGACGGTATAGATAGCCCAGACTCCATCGCCGGTCTCGCCGGTGGTCGCCGGCTCAGCCCGCGCAGCCCGAGCAAGGTCGGCGAAGATCGCACCCCAGCCGGCCCGGTTGCTCCCGGCAGAGCCGAACGTGCCCGAGAAGCGGTCGAATGCGGCACGCAGTCCCTCGCCGGCCTCACGCATCATTCGATCCAAATCCTCGGAATCGAATCCGAAGGCGCCGTTGTCGCCCATCGCGAGCCCCTTTCACCGTGGTCGCCACACCCCAGTGTGCCTGCGCGGGGCAGATCCGGCCACGGTCTCGGCGAGACCGTCCGGTGTGGCTAGTTCTCCGGAACCGTGATCGGAATGGGAATCGGGACCAACGGAATACGCAGGTATTCGGTGGTCATCGGCACGGTGGTGGTCGGCGGCACCGTGGTGGTGGGTGGTTCGCTGGTCGTCGGCGGAACCGTCGTGGTCGGCGGCGCCGTGGTCGTCGTGGGCGGAGCCGTCGTGGTTGTGGTGGTGCTGGTCGGCGGCGCGGTGGTGGTCGTCGTGGTGGGTGGCGCCGTCGTGGTGGTCGGCGGCGGCGCGGTGGTGGTCTGGGGCGGCGGCGCTGACGTCGTAGCCACCGGCGGCGGTGCGGGAGCGCTGGGCTGCGGCGGCGCGCTGGGCTTCGGGGCCGGTGGCACCACGGCGCTGGTTTCAGGAACAACCGGCGTCTCGTCGTCCTGGCCGCGGGTCAAGCTGTACAGCGCCCCGGCAACGGCGATCAGCGCCACCACGATGCCCACCATCAACACCAACCGCGGTAGCCGTGAAGGCGCTCGACGGCCTGAGATCGGCGCAGCGGGCACCGCAACTGTCGGACGGCGTCCGGTACCCGGATCTTGGTCGTAGTAGGGGTCTTCGGCATAAGGGACGTAGGGCACCGGTTCGGCAACAGCGCTGCCGTCCTCCTGCGACCAGGCGAACGCGTCCACCACAGCGCCGGAGCCGGGAGCAGACATCACGGTCGGCGACATGTCGGTCGCGTCGACGGCTTCTGCTTCCCTGGTGGCCTCGTCGTCCTGCGGGTCATACATAGCTGACTACCTTGGATCGACAACGGCTGGAATGGCCTCACCATAGGCGGGGCCGAACCGTTCAGGATCGCCGACACACCGGCGGTCGGCGGGCTATCAGCGGATTCACACCACGGTCAGCGGTAACGATTTGCGGGTGCGGAACACGAAATCCGCACCGCTGCTGACCTTGGTCACCATCACCTCGGGCAGTTCTTTTGCCTCGACATCGGTCTCGGTCAGTCGAGCCGTCCATTGATCTGCTGCCCCCTCGACCTCGACCCGCAGACGCGGGTTCACGGCGGTCGCGATGGCCTGCAGCGGATTGACGTTCTGCGGCGAGCACAGCGTGATCCAGGCATGGTCGTCGTGGGCGGGCGAGGGGTGCACCGCGATGGTGTTCTCGCCGAAGTCGGCGCGCACGTAGCCGGTCGGGTTGAGCAGTGGGTGCAGTTCAAAGGTGCGCAGCGCGCCGTCGATGTCTGCGGGCAGTTTCAGCGCGTTCTTGATCCGCTGGGCGCCCAGCCCCGCCAGGCCGGTGAGTTGGCGCCGCCCCACCGATGCGGCCAGCTCGTCGGAGTTGGCCCGGGCGCGGACCGCGAGCGCGAAGGACAGGTAGAGCAGGTGCATCTGCAAGCACACCTCGTCGGCGATGCGGACCAGCGCCGAATGGGAGAACGCGCTGAAGTCGACGTCGGTCAGCAGCGGTCCGGAGTAGTCCGCCAGGCCTTCGTCGGCGGCATCGATGTCGTCGAGTTGCCAAGTGGCGGCCCGGCTTTCACTGATCACCGCCAGCGCGGGAATCGGCTGGGCCGGCGGGTAAGACTCGTCGATGATGACGGTCCAGTGACAGTGCGGTTGCCGGTCCGATGGCGTGCGAGGTGGCCGGTGTACGGGACGGCACTGGGCGTGGACATTGGTGGCCACCGCGGTGGCGTCGAAGGTCGGGTCCTCGATGGTGTGGCACATGCCGAAGACGTAGTCGTCGCCCATCGGCTCCACGTCGAGCAGCGCACCGCAGCTGGCCAACTCGAACTCGCCGTTCCAGCGGTCGTGGACGGTGAAACGAAAGTCCATGAACTGCGGCGGGGAACCGATGTCGAACTGCAGGCCTTTGAAGATGGTGAAAACGTCGTTGCCGGTGTAGCCCAACGCGCGCTGCATGCGCTGGGTGTAGATGGGGCTGGCGCCCGCCCATTCCTCGATGGCGATCTGCACCATTTCCTCGCGGCCGAACTCCGAGATGCACCAGGCCATTCCGGACCGGTCGATCATGTGCCCGATCAGCAGCAGTTCGGGCACGAGCACAGCCAACTCGTCGCGGGACAGCGACGCATACCTGGATTCGGTCACGCGCTAAAAAATAGTTGGATCTATGTTATAAAGTCAACAATGTCTATTCCTGCTGGTTCCGCCCGGGTTTCGGGGCCCGCTGGGCCGACCCGGCGGACCAGCTCGCCCCGCAAGCGCGGCGACGACACCCGTGCCCGGATCATCGACGAGACGGTGCGCTGCATCAGCGAAGAGGGTTTCGGCGCAGCGACCGCCAAACATGTCGCCGAGCGGGCCGGCGTGACCTGGGGTGTCATCCAGTACCACTTCGGGGACCGCAACGGCCTGTTGATGGCCGTGGTCGACGACGGGGTGGCCGAATTGCTGACGAGCCTGTCCGCCGTCGACGTCAGCGAGCTGGGACTGCGGCAGCGCATCGAAGCCGTTGTCGACACCGCGTGGCGCTGCTACGCCAGCCCGACCTCGCTGGCCGCGTTCGAGATCCTGCGGGCCACCCGCGGCAGCTTAGGTGAGCAGTCCCACGAGCACTTGATCCAGATGAACACCGCGATCAACAGGCTAGGCCGGCTGGTCTCCGACGACCCCGCGGATTCCGGTGTGGCCGAGGTGATCTGGGCAGCGCTGCGGGGAATCATATTGGCGCAGATGCTGATAGGCGGTCCCGTCGACTGGCACACCGAGCGACGGGTGTTGCTCGACATGGTGGCCCACTACCTGCAACGTGATCGAGGTCAGCCGATCGAGCGTTAGCCGGTCCGCCAGTGGGCCGGAAGCGGCTGACCCTCACGCTGCCGGGTGTGATAAGCCCACGACGACGCCAGCCAGCCACTGCCATTGGTCAGCGTCGTGATCGGCTTACCGTCCTGATCGTCGTTTTTGCCGTTGGTCTTCGGATTGCGGCGAGCGTTGGAGTCGGGCGTTGCGCCTTGGCCCGCCGTCGTTCCCATCATCGCCTCCTGACATGCCATTCCCGGCGGCAGCCCGCCGGCGACCGGCAACGGGGTTTCGGCGGCAGCCAGCGTGAAGGCCACCGGCTTCATCTCCGGGGCAGCAGACGCCCAACTCGGCGGCACCGACAGCCCGCCGACCGGGAGCGCCCTGCCGACACCGGGACCCATCGCCGGCGTGGTGGATGCCGACAGCACCCCGCGCGGTCCGATCCCCTCGAAGGTCAACGCACCCTCGGCACCGCCGCGGACATACACCAGACGCCCCCAGCCGGCGCCGTTGCTCACCACGGTGTACAGGCTGGAGTCGAAACTGAGCCCACTGGAGGCGACGCTGGTGAACGGCGACACTTGGCCCAGATCGGCGACCAGGGTCTGCCACCAGGAGGGCGGGTCGGTGGCGGTGGCCGCCGGATGCAGCACCTGCTGCAGGGCCGTCTGCAGGGCACCGTTGAGCGGGGCCGCGGCGTGACCGTCGGCGACCGCCTTGCCGACCGCGGCCGACTGCGCACCGGGTCCGGCCGGGTTGGTGGTCTGCGGGGCGTGGTCGAGCGCCGGCAATGCGCTGGCCGGCATCGCCGCCGCCGCGTAGCCGTACATCGCGACGGCGTCTTGGGCCCACATCTCGGCATACGCAGCCTCGGTGGCGGCGATGGCCGCGCTGTTCTGACCGAAGAAATTGGTGGCGACCAGGGCGGCCAGCAGCGCCCGGTTGGCGGCTATCACCGGCGGCGGAACCGTCGCGGTGAACGCGGCCTCGTAGGCGGCGACGACGGCCTTGGCCTGGATCGCGGTCTGTTCGGCATTGGCGGCGCCGGCCTGCAGCCACGCCACGTAGGGCGCTGCAGCGCCGGCCATCGCGACCGACGCCGGACCGGCCCATGCCTGGCCGAGCAGAGCCGAAATCGCTCCGGAGTAGCCGCCCGCGGCGGTCTCCAATTCGGCGGCCACAGCGTCCCAGGCGGCCGCCGCGGCGAGCATAGGTCCCGCGCCGGGGCCGCTATACATCCGGCCGGAATTGATCTCCGGGGGAAGCAGCCCGAAGTCCATGGCGGCCACTAGCCAGCAGCCGGCGGACGCGGCACCACGGTCCGGCGCGCAGTGGCCGCGCGCGACGTCGCCGCACCCAGACCGCGACCGGCCAAGGTGCCGAGCATGGTCTCACCGAACGCCCCACCTGGCACCCCGGTGGCCAGGGCCGGCGCCGCCGACACGGCGGGGGCCGGTAGCGGTGCTCCCGCCGAAGTGAGCGTGACCGGCATCGCCCAGCCGTGCGGCACCGACAACGCCCCGATCTTGAGCGCGGTACCGGCGCTTGCCGACGACCCGACACTGCCCAGTCCGGCACCCAACCCGGCACTGCCGAGTCCGGTTTTGCCCAGCCCCAGGCCGCCCAGCCCCAAACCGGCCGGGCCGATCTTGGGTGGGTGCAGGATTTCGTCGAGGCCGCCGGGGTTCTCCGCCTGAAACGCCGCCAGACCGATCCCGTTGTTGACGTTGCTGAGCATGTTCGCCGTTCCCGACCAGCTGGTCATCGTCGCGCTCATGCCCTGGGTGGCCAACCCGGTGAACGGCGATACCTGCCCGATGAGCGAAGTCAGCCAACTCATGAAATCCGTCGGGCCGGCGGCCGCAGCATCCGAAGCCGCCTGGGTGACCGCGGTGGACTGTGCGGCCACCCCGGCGCTGTTGGTGGTCTGCGGCGGCTGGTTGAACGCGGCCAGATTCGCGGCGGCCGCCGAAGAGCCGGCGTAGCGGTACATCGCGGCCGCGTCCTGCGCCCACATCTCGGCGTATTGACGCTCGGCTTCGGCGATCGCCGGGGAGTTCTGCCCGAAGAAGTTCGTGGCGACCAGCTGCGCCAGCAGGACTCGGTTGGCGGCGATCACCGGTGGCGGCACCACGGCGGCCACCGCCATCGAGTAGGCCTCCGCCGCGGCGGTTGCCTGGCGAGCCGTGGCTTCGGCCTGAACGCCGACACCACGCAGCCAGGTCACATACGGCGCAGCAGAGGCCGCCATCGCCACAGCCGACGGGCCGGTCCACCCCCCGGTGACCAGTCCTGAGGTCACTGAGTCGTAGCTGGACGCGGCGGTCTGCAGCTCAGCGGACAGGTTCTCCCAGGCCGTAGCCGCGGTCAGCAACGAACCCGATCCGGGTCCGGAATACATGCGCCCCGAATTGATTTCCGGCGGAAGCACACCGTAGTCCAGGAACATCACACCCCCTCGGCGCGAGCCGTTTTGTGGCCAGCTGATTGTTAGCTTGCTGGGAATGAGCAAACGCCTGATCGGTGAATCGGAGGTTAAGGTTGGGCGTTCAAACGGGAGAACATCTGTGAATTGTGATTTCTCCAGCTACTTTCCAGGCACTTGCCAGGCTGGCGGTATTCATCTGGCGTTCATGTCGTCGCTGCGACGGATTAATCCACGGCGAGAATGCTTTGGCACTGTGAAACACGCCCGATGGATCGTGACCGCGGCGACCGCCGCGGCCCTGACAGGCCTGGCCCCGACGGCCTATGCCGAACCCGATCCCGATGCCACATTCATCAGCACCATCGAACAGGCGGGGATCGAGTACACCAACGCCGCCGACGCGGTCGCCGTCGGCCGGGAAGTCTGCGCCTATCTCGGGACCGGCCATCACGTAGATTCCGCGGCACGCGCCGTGCGGATCTCGAATCGCAGCATGTCCGTGAAGAACGCCGCCCGGTTCGTGACGTTCTCCCAAGTGGCGTTCTGCCCCGACTCGATCACCGATTGACGACAAGGAAGACGATGGCCATTCGCATGCCCCGCACACTCGCCGTAAGCGCATTCGCGGTGGCCGGCCTGCTGGGCCTGGCTGCACCGGCGGTTGCCGACACCGATGACAACGGCTTCCTCGGCGCCCTCGACAAGATGGGCATCTCCTACCCCGATGCCGCCGACGCCGTCGCCGGCGGGCATTCGGTGTGCGAATACCTGGCCGGGGGGCACTCGCCCAATCAGGCGGCCAAGGCCGTGAAGAACGCCAATCCCAGCCTGACCCTGACCCGGGCGTCGCAGTTCGTCAGCATCGCCCGAGCGTCCTACTGCGAAGAGGGCTGACGGACTACTTTGCGATCGCCATGACCGCGCCCGGTCGCAGCCACTGAATGATCTGCACCAGCTTGGCATCGTCGATCGCCACACAGCCCGCGGTCGGGCCGCCGTCGGTGGTGTGAAAGAAGAAGGCGGCGCCGTCCCCGGGGGTACGAGCGGTATTGACCCCCATCACCACAGCGTGCTTGTACTGCGGGATCTCGAGGTTCTCGCTCTCACTGGTGTCGAACGCACATTGCGCCTTCTTGCACACCTGCATGGTGTTGAACGTCGGGCTGTGGTCGTCACCGTCCCACCAGTGATCCGGTCCGACCTGTACATACTGCAGTCCCCCACCGGGGTTCGGCGCGGTGCCGAACGCATACGGCAGGGTGAATACACCCATCGGGGTGGCCGGATAACCGCTCTTCGCCTTGGCTGCCATGCCGGCCGAACCGACATGAGTCGGTATGCCGGCGGCCACCGGCTGCCAGCCCGTCGCGCTGCGCTGGTAGACGTCCATCTTGGCGTCCGAACCGCCCACTCCGACAACCGAAATCACCTGATTGGCATTGCCTACCGAACGGGCAAACCAGGGAATGACGTCGGCTTGGGCTCCCGGGGCCGCGGCCAGCGCCGCAGCAACCGTGCACAGGGCAGCGCTGAACACGCTCACAAGTCGGCGCATTCACTCATCATCTGTGCATGTCAGGACCGGGTCAAACACCGCTCACGGCGTGCCGGGGTTCAGGTGGCCGCTTTCACGACGCGGTGTTCACGACCCCTGCCGGCGCGGCAGGTCTTCGACCGGCGCCTCGGCTTTGAGCAGGCCACGGGACGACAGATAGTCGCGGAAGTACTCACGATGTTCAGCACACGTCAGCCAAACCTTGCGCCGCTCGGGGGTGTGCAGCTTCGGGTTGTTCCACAGCATGCCGTACACCGCGTCGGCGCTGCAGCCCTTGCGGGAGCACACGAGCACATCGACCGGGTCGGCGTTACTGCTGGTCATGATGGCCATCCTGCGGCGCGCCGGCGGATCCGGTCAACCCCGGTCGCCGCCACGGTTGCAGGGCCAGAGCCCACGCCGTCAGATAAGCCCAGCCCAGCGCCCAGCCGGCCAACACGTCGGAGGGGTGGTGCACGTTGAGCGCTACCCGAGACACACCGACCGCCGCCACCACCAGCACGCCGGCGCTCACGGCCCCCACCCGGGCATTGCGCCGCAGGGCGGGCAGCGCCAACAGCACCAGCGCGCCGACACCGATCATCACTCCCAGCGCGTGCCCGGACGGAAACGAGGTCGAGCTCGCCGAGACCAGAGCCGTCACCGGCCGCGGCCGCCCGACCGAGCCCTTGGCCACTACCGTCAGCAGACCGCTCGCCTCCACCGAAACCAACAGGAACAGCGCGGCGCGCAGCCGGTGACACAGCACCGCGACCAGGGCCACCACCATGCCCACCGCCCGGAACACCGCCGGTGCGAAAACCGTGGAGATGCCATCCCAGAACCGGACCCAGATCGGGTGTTTGACGGCGACGTCGTAGCTCGCGTCCAAGGCGGCGGTGTCGACCTCGGCCAGCCAGGTCCAGCCCTGCCGATAGCCCACCAACATCAGTACGTAGACCGCCACCGCGGCCGCCATCGAGATCAGTGCCGCGGCACGCGCGGTCGAAGGCGACACCAGTTAGTTCCCGCCGCGGGAAGTTTCGCCACCGCGTAGGTCCGGCCAGGGTGGGCGGCGCAGTACTGCCAGAGACGCGATGACCGCGGACAGCAACCCGGTGAGCACCCCGACCAGTGCGATCCGATTCGCGTCGACCGCGGCCACCCACTTGGCCTGCTCGCCGCGAATCACCATCACCCCGAGGGGTGTCGCACTCACTTTCGACCCGTCCGGGCCTGACGCGGTCACCCGTGCAGCGGTGATCACCGTCGCCCCATCCGCGGTCTGGTGGGGTTCGCCGTAGACAAGGTCTGCGGCGGCACCGGCTGAGAAGTGGTCGAGCAGTTGCGAACGTTTCATGACGAGCGTCCCTTCGTGTGGCTCCTACCATGATCCCGTGGCTGATCCATCGTTCACCGTGCAGGAGCGCCAAGCCGTGTACCGGGTGATCGCCGAGCGGCGCGACATGCGCCGATTCGTGCCCGGCAGCACTGTCGAGTCCGACGTCCTGGCGCGCCTGTTGGCGGCGGCCCACGCCGCACCGAGTGTGGGCCTCATGCAGCCGTGGCGGTTCATCCGAATCACCGACGGCGCCCTTCGGCAGCGGATCCACGCCTTGGTCGATGAGGAACGTCATCGCACCGCCGAGGCACTGGGCCGCCGCGAGCAGGAGTTCCTGGCGCTGAAAGTGGAAGGTATCCGCGAGTGCGCCGAACTTTGGGTGGTGGCGTTGCGAGACGGCAGGCAGGCACACATCTTCGGTCGCCGTACCTTGCCGCAGATGGATCTGGCGTCGGTGTCGTGCGCCATTCAAAACCTCTGGCTGGCGGCCCGCGCAGAGGGGCTGGGCATGGGCTGGGTGTCGCTTTTCGAACCTGCGCAGCTGGCGCAGCTGCTGGGCATGCCCTCGGATGCGGAGCCCGTGGCGATCCTGTGCCTGGGTCCGGTCCCGGAGTTCCCGGACCGGCCGGCGCTGGAGATCGACGAGTGGGCCTACCGCCAGCCCTTGGGCGAGTTTGTTGCCGAAAATAGCTGGGAAACAACCGCATTACACCCGGATTCCAGCGTCCAATGATTCTCCGGACCGGCGCGGGCGCAGCATCTTGCGATGAGAAGCACCCGGCCCAGGCGGTAGGTGCCTTCCGCCTGGGCCGTCGTGACGACTGGACTACCTAGATGTCCAGGCCGAGGAACGCGGCCCCCGGATCCATCAGCGCGGAGGCGTCGAAGCCCTCGAACAGCGCGCTGAGGTCCACGTTCCCCAACGGTGTCACCAAGATGTCGGTAACGGTGCCCTCGGCGCCCTCCAGACCCGGGATTGCGGTGTAGACGTTGACGAAGCCGCCACCGAAGTTGAGCACGTCATACACCGAGCCGATTGCGGGCAGATCCCCAGTGCCCACACCGGTGGCGGCGGTGACGCCGTCGACGGTGAACTCGTCTCACGTCGGTGTGTACGGGCGCGTTCATTCTGGCCCGGGCCGGCCTGCTCAGCAGACGTCGCGCGACCACCCATTGGCGCCACACCGCGCGGCTGGCGCGCGCGTTCCCCGACATCGACGTCGAGCCGGACGCGATCTTCGTCCGTGACGGCCACGTCTTCACCTCGGCGGGTGTGTCGTCGGGCATCGACCTGGCACTGGCCCTGGTCGAGCAGGATTACGGCACCGAACTGGCCCGTCAAGTCGCCCGCGCTCTGGTGGTATACCTCAAACGTGCTGGCGGGCAATCACAGTTCTCGGTCCTCGTGGAGAGCGATCCCCCACCGGGGTCGGCGCTACGTGGCGTTCTCGATTCGATCGCGGCTGATCCCAGTGCCGAACACAGCGTGAAAGCCCTTGCCGCAAGAGCATCGATGAGCACACGTCAGCTCACCCGACTGTTTCACTCGGAACTGGGATTCACCCCGGCCCGCTACGTCGAAACGATCCGGATAGACATCGCCCGGGCAGCGCTCGACGCGGGTCACAGCGTCACAGACACTGCACGCCTGGCCGGCTTCGGCAGCACCGAGACGCTGCGGCGGGTTTTCGCCAGCCACTTCGGCATTTCTCCGAAGGCATATCGAGACCGATTCCGCACCACCGGGGCCAGGCGCCAACCGGACCCCGGGCCGCGCACGTGGTCGGGCGAAGGCGGCCATGTCCGAATCGTGGCAACCGTCTCAGCCAGTGACTCCCGCGGATCACGGAACACCACGCCGAGGTAACGTTCGGCCGATGACTCGCCACGACGAAGCCGCCGCGGTCCGCCAAGTCTGGTCGGCGCTGGGACTGCCGGGAATCATCGACATCCATACCCATTTCATGCCCAAGTCGGTGATGGACAAGGTGTGGAAGTATTTCGATTCGGCCGGCCCGATGGTCGGCCGGCCCTGGCCGATCAACTACCGCATGGCTGAGTCCGATCGGGTCGATACGCTGCGCGCATTCGGGGTGCGCCGGTTCACCTCGCTGGTGTACCCGCACAAGCCGGAGATGGCGGCGTGGCTGAACCAGTGGGCAGCCCAATTCGCCCGCGACACACCGGATTGCCTGCCCACGGCGACGTTCTATCCGGAACCCGGCGCGGCCGACTACGTTAAAGTCGCCATCCATTCCGGAGCCCGGATCTTCAAGGCACACATTCAGGTCGGCGACTATGACCCGACTGATCCGCTGCTCGACGAAGTCTGGGGCGTGATCGAGGACTGCGGCATTCCGGTCGTCATTCACTGCGGCTCCGGTCCTCGGCCCGGCCGCTTCACCGGGCCCGAACCGGTTCGACGGTTACTACGCCGCCACCCCCGGCTGGCCTTGATCGTCGCGCACATGGGCATGCCGGAGTACGACGAGTTCCTCGACATCTGCCTGGAATCCGAAGCGGTACACCTCGACACCACGATGGCGTTCACCGCGTTCGTTGACGAGCTGATGCCGTTCCCGACCGGCGCTGACCCGCGTTTACGCACCGCGGGTGAGCGGATTCTGTTCGGCAGCGACTTTCCGAACATCCCCTACGGCTATCGCGAGGCACTGGACGCCATCCTCGCGCTGCCGGGCATCGACGACGCCTGGCTACGTGGGGTTCTGCACGACAATGCCGCACGGCTGTTCGCAACCGAGTTACCATCCGGTTGACGTCGCACCGGGGTCCGCAGGACCGGGGCGACCAACACCCGCGAAAGGCCGGCCACCGTGAGCACTGACGTCACCCCGCTCAATCCGCCCATCCCGATTCCCGATGTCCCCGGTGCCGACGCCGGCGAACATGGCTTGCCGCACCGCAGCGAGTTGTCGTTGCGGGAGAAGGCGATCGTGGATGTGTCGGCCTTCGCCGACATCGGCCTGCGCACCGCGGTCGCTTCCATGGTTGCCGCGGCGATGGTCCCGTCGGTGCTGACCACCGCGGTGGGCCGCAAGCAGTCCCGCCAGGAGCGGGAACGGCTGGCGTACTACGCCGAGCTGGCGT
This sequence comes from Mycobacterium sp. P7213, assembly GCF_900604305.1. NCBI lineage: Bacteria > Bacillati > Actinomycetota > Actinomycetes > Mycobacteriales > Mycobacteriaceae > Mycobacterium > Mycobacterium sp. P7213. The sequence goes on along the minus strand of NZ_UWOA01000060.1, from coordinate 5,968 downwards.
CACACCATGACCCGATGCGATCCTTTCCCGCGCCTGCGGAGCTGCCGAGGGTCTCGGCCCGGCGGGCGAATCCGATCGCGGAGCGGATCGCCCGCGGCACGGTCGAAAACGTCTCGTTTCGCAGCGGTTTCGAGGCGGTCAATCCGGCGATGCGCGACTCGTGGCGTGCCCTGGGGAACAACAACACCGCACGGTTTCAGCATTGGCGGCACGATGACGGGCCGCGGCCGACACTGTGCGTCATCCACGGATTCATGGGGTCGCCCTACCTGTTCAATGGCCTGTTCTTCTCGCTGCCGTGGTTCTATAGAACCGGCTACGACGTGGCCTTGTTCACGTTGCCCTTCCACGGGCGGCGTGCTGAAAAGTACTCCCCCTTCAGCGGATACGGCTACTTCTCGCACGGCATGTCAGGCTTCGCCGAGGCGATGGCCCAAGCGGTTTACGACTTCCGATCGATGATCGACTATCTGGAGTCCACCGGCGTCGACCGCTTCGCGTTGACCGGTCTGTCGCTGGGCGGTTACACCAGCGCCCTGCTGGCTGCCGTCGAACCTCGATTGCAGGCGGTCATCCCCAACGTTCCGGTGGTTGCCGTGGAATCGGAGATCCGAGACTGGTTTCCGGCCAACCTGGTGCTCCAGGGCGGCCAACGGCTGGGGCAGGTCGCCGGCGACGAGTTCGTCGCCGCGACCGCCTACCACTCGCCGCTGAACTATTCCCCGCTGGTGGCCAAGGAACGGCGACTGATCATCACCGGCCTGGGGGATCGGCTGGCACCGCCGGAGCAGTCCGAGATGCTCTGGCACCACTGGGATAAGTGCGCACTGCACTGGTTTCCGGGAAACCATGTGCTGCACGTCAGCCAACCGGCCTACCTGCGCAGGATGACCGCGTTCCTGCGGCCATACATGTTCTAGCCCGCCGGCCCTACGGCGGCGACCCCGCTAGTGCGCGGCCGCAACTGCCGTCGTGACAGGCCACCGCAGGCCGGCGATCTCGTCGCCCGACACCGTGGTGTGGCCGTCCAACCGGACGCCGGACAGCGGATGCAGACCCAGCAGCGCATTGCGATGGTTACCCTGCTGCGGCAGCAATCCGGCCAGCGGTGCACCACCGTCGGGTGCCGGGCCGGTACGCAGCGCGCAAGCCGCCGCCACAGTCTGCTGACCGTCGGCCTCGGCGACTTCCAGCACCGTCCAGGTCTCATTGGCGTTGACCGCCTGAATTCGGCTGATCGTGTCGGCCAGCGCAGCGTCGATCCCCACCTGGTAGGCGGCGACGTGGTCACCCGAGCCGTCGACAACCGACCGCCACGCCTCCCGAGCACCCGCGTCGATCAGCGACGGAATCTCAGTGTCGGCGACGATCGCGGTGTCCCAACCGATTTCGCGGAGGTGGTCGGCGAGGCGCCGCACGGCGATGTCAACGGTCCGCTGCAGCGGGATTGACGCCGACCGGGCCTGCAACGCCGCCAGGTTTGGCGCGGCCGCGTAGGTAAGGCCGATCCAGGTGTCGGTGGTTCCCGCCCCGGCGCGGCTGGTGATGCGCACCGCGTCGGCCCGTAGGCCGTACCGGTTCAGGTAGCTCGCGATCAGCGACACCGGTACCGCGTTCCCGGCCGCCGAGGCCGTGATTCGCAGCGCCGCGGTCGCGCGGGCGCCGGCAGCGCTCCTACGGTCGGTGTGCGCGCCGCCGCGTGAGCGCAGCATCGACAACCGGCGATGAGCGATCGTGGTGAAGTGCAGGCCACGCCACCAGCCGAGCAGCAGGATCGTCACGATGATGCCCACGGCGAGCGCCCAGCGCTGCGCGGTGGTCTCCCAGGGATTCGCCATCACCGCGGGCACAACGGCCAACAGCACCAAGGCGATCCGGGCCGGTCCGGGTCGGGGAATGGTGGTTCGGTGCGAGCTCACAGCTGGTTTTCCTTTCGTCGGCGAGCAGCCGCGGCGCCAGTGGCGACGGCGGCGACCAACCCGGCCAGCAGCGCGGTTCCGGCGAAGGCCACGATCCGCGGCGCCGGGTCCTCGGGTTGCGGTGCCGGGGGTGGGGAGATCTTCTTCGCGGGTGCGGCCGCCGGGTCAGCAGCCGGGGGCAGTTCCCAGGTCAGGGCGGCCACCGGGTCGATGGTCCCAGCGCCCACCAGAGCGGACGGTGCGCGCGCGGAGTTGTGGGCAGTCGCCACGATCCGGTGCGCGACCTGCATCGCGGTCAGGTCCGGGTAACGGCCGCGAACCAGCGCGGCCACGCCGGCCACGTAGCCCGCGGCGTACCCGGTACCGCTGAGCGGCACCAGCCGACCTTGGTTGCCCGGCAGCGCGTTGGCCAGTCCACCGTCGTCGCGGTTGCTCACCGAGACGATCTCCTCGCCGGGGGCGGCCACACCGACCCACGGTCCGGCCATGGTGAATCCGGACGGCTGTCCGCTCGATGACAGTGCGGCCACTGACAGTACGTAGGGGTGCCACCACGACGGTACCGACAGGGACGTCACTCCCGCCCAGTTGCGCGGGTCCTGCGGGCGACTCAGGTCGGTGAGCGGATTGGACTCGCACGCCTCCCCGCCACCGCCGACCGAGCCGGTCTGGCCGGCGTCTCCGGCGGCCGCCACGATCAGCGCGTCCTTTTCCACCGCCGCGTAGCGCAACGCCGCACCCAGCGCCGTCTGGTCGACGTTGCGGTCGGCGGGCAGGCAGGTGGTGGTGGAGACCGTGATGACCCGCGCACCGAGGTCGGCGGCGTGCACGATGGCCCGTGCCAGCGCGGTGATGTCGGTGATCACCCGGGTCGTCCGCGGGTCGTCTCCGCCCAGCCGCGGCGAGATCGCCGCGGAGGCGGTCCGCAGTGACAGCAGCCGGGCGGCCGGGGCCACGCCGGAGAAGCCGTCATCACCGGGCTGGCCGGCCACGATCCCCGCAACCAGCGTTCCGTGCCCGTCGCAGTCGGTCAGGCCGTCGGTCGTGCCGATGTAGTCGCCGCCCGGATCCACCGCCCCAAGGCGAGGACCCGGCCGTACGCCGGTGTCGATGACGGCGACCGTCTGGCCCTCGCCCCGGGAGAACTGCCACGCGCTGGGCAGGTCGAGCAGGCGCTGTCCGGCGGGCGCGCTGCTGACGTTGCTTCCGGGCATCAAACCTGAACTGACGCAGTCGCCGTGCTGTTCCATCGGCGCGACGGGGCCGGGCGTTCCGCTGGGCGGCGGCACGGTCGGGTCGACCGTCGGCGGGGTGATTGCCAGAGCCGGCGCGCTGGTCAGCAATGCTGCCAGCACCGCGATCCCGGCACCGCGTACCGCCGTGCGGCTACGGCTGCGCTCTACGGCAACGGTCATCGAGACAGAACCCAGGCGAAAATGCCGACCAGGTAGGCCATGACTGGGATCAAGGTGGCGTCGACGCCGGAAGCCAGGAAGCCCACCAGGCGACGCACCGGCAGTGAGTAGCTGTCCGGCGATGCCACAGACGGGCTCAGGGAGACTACTGCCCATACCGCCACCAAGGCGGCCAGCACCAGTACCGCGCCGAAGGCGGCCGCGAATCGGCCGGTGGCCGCGTAACCGACCAGCAGGGCAATCGCCGTCAGGTGCGGCTCGGCCAGCAGCCAGGCCTTGCACCACGCCGAGTCCCACACCCGGGCCCGCAGCACCGAGGCCACCCCGATGCCCGCGACCACGTACCATGCCCAGCCCGAAAGACCTTCGGGCACAAAGGCGATAGCAACAGAACCGAGCACAGCGAGCAGCACCGCACCGGCGATGAATCCGGTCTGGTGGGCGTCCGTGACACGGACCCGGCGAGGCAGGTCTTCAAGCACGCTCTCCGGCAGCGCAGACGGCGTCGGGTCACCCGGCGCCGGGATCACCGGCAACGGCAGCCGCGCCCACAATGCCGAAACCTGCGGTGCGGCAATGGTCAGCAGTAGGGATGCGGTGATCAGGGCAGCGCCCAGGGTGAGAGGCGGCAACTCCCAGAAGGACTTGACGGCAGCCGCCGCCAGCACTCCGACACCCACGACCACCGCGGCGGTGAAGAACGCGATCCCGCGCTCGCCACGACCACCCGGCGGCAGGATCAGGCAGATCAGCGACCATGCGCTGACCGCGGCGGCGCCCAGCACCACATGCGCCGGACCGAATACTCCAGGCACCGCCAGGGTGCCCACCGCGGCGAGCGGCACCAGTGCCGCAATCGACAGGGTCAGTGCGGCTTCGGCCGAACGCGTGCGGCACAGCAGCGCAGCGAGCACCGTGAGCAGGGCGATGGCCCCAGCCGCGAACAGACCGGTGGGTTCGCCGGTCAGGGCGCGGTGCGCCGCCGCGAGCCCGGTGGCGGCGACGATCAGCCCCGTCCCGGCAGCCAACGACGCACGTTGAATGTGCTTGACCCCCCAGGGCTTACGCCGAGATGCCGAGAAGATGACGGCTGCGTCGGCGATGTCCTCGATGATGCCCGGGGCGGCCGGACCGACCGGCACCGGGCGTAGGGCCAGCAGGTCGCCGTCCACGACCCCGACGGTGTCCAGGCTGGCGTCCAGGCTGAACGGTGCACCGCCGACCGGCGCCAGGCTCAGCCGCGTCGCACCGGCAGGCTCGGCCGAATCCACGGAGTCGCCGGCGTCCGGGGCTACCAGGCGTTGCACCGCCGGCAGGATTTCGCGCAGCGGCAACTCCGCGGGCACGGCAATCTCGGTCAGCCGACTGTCGGACAGGACCGCGATGCGGACAATCGGCATGACGGCGCTGGTCAGCGCCGGGGCTTCGGTCATTGGTGTTTCCTACTCTTTTCTGCGAGGACGATCTTCTCGCTGCCTTAGGACAGCTGGTTGGTGAAATCTCTGGACAGGCGCTGACCGGGGAACCACGTGCCCTCGGGCAGGGTGGCGGTCAACTGTTCAATCGCGACGGCAGTCGCAAAGTCGGTTCCAGGCCGGAAGGTCGAGACCCATTCGCCGTCGAAGGCCCGCGAGGGGGTGACCAGGATGCGGCCCGCCTCGGCGTCAACCAGGCTCATCCCCACTTCGGTGGTGGTGTGCCGACCGTCTCGGGCGCATCCCGCGACGACCTCGACGTAGTGCCGCGGTCCGGTGAACACCGACTCGACGATCGGCCGCGCTGAGGCGGGAATGCCCAGGTAGTCAAGCACTTCGGTGAGCGGGGCACCGGCCCGCAGTCGTTCGTCGGCGCGCGCACCGACCCGGGCCGGCAGGGTGAACTCGTCGAACCGGGCCGGTGGGCGTTGCCGCAGGCCTGCTCCGAGCACCGGGACCAGCAGGCGCGGGTCGTCGATGTCCATCACGGTGAAGGTGACCAGTTGTGCATTGCGCAGTGCCACCACCGTCCGGCCGGGCTTGCCGGTGTTCTGGTCACGGCGCGCGACGATGCCGCGCAACATCTCGGGGACCCCGCCGGCGGCCGAACCCACATAGCGCAGGTCCAGCCACCGGTCGGGGAAGCACACCACCCGGATCCATTCGGCCACGGCCGGATTGACCGTGCCCTCTGGCGAGACAACTCCCATCCGGGTGAGCTCGTCGCGCTGGCGCGCCATGAACGCGCCTCGCTCCCCGGCGTCCGTGTAGGGCATGGTGATTGCCAAAACCCACGGAAAAGACCCGGCACCCACGGTTTCCGCGATGTACCAGGCTTGCTCGACGGTCAGTTCGGCAGCGTTGGGTTCAGTACCCATCGCTGCCTTCCCTCATCGAGCGGATCATTGGGGTCAGCCCCACTTGGCGGCTTCGGCGGTGTCGCGCGCGTTCATCATCAAGGTGTTGGTCTCATGGGTGGAGGCCATTGCCCGATAGGCAAGCACCAACTCCTCCATCGCCTGATTCCACTGCGCCTGCCACGCCTGATACGTCATACCCGTATCGCCCTGCCACGCCGCCGACAACGCCGCCTGCTCACTGGCAATGTCAGCACCCACCGCCTGCAACGTGCCCGCATACCCGTTCATCTCAGCCGCAT
>NZ_UWOA01000095.1:0-4499 GCF_900604305.1 Mycobacterium sp. P7213 | reverse complement strand
GGTTGCTGCAGGCCGAGGTCGGCGCCGGCCCGCTGGCACTGGCCCGCGCCCAGCGCACGCAGACCGCCCGCGTCCTGATCGAGACCACTGACCTGCCTTTGGGTGATGTCGCGTTCGCCGCCGGTTTCGCCAGTATTCGGCAGTTCAACGACACCATCCGCGCCGTGTGCGGCACGACGCCAACGGTGTTGCGCAGCAACGCCGCCGCACGCTCACGAGCCTCGTCCGACCGCGACGCCCCCGGCCCGGGCGCCCTGTCGCTGCGCCTGCCGGTGCGCACCCCGTTTGCGTTCGAGGGCGTGTTCGGACACTTGGCCGCCTGTGCGGTGCCCGGTTGCGAAGAGGTACGCGACGGCGCTTTCCGGCGCACCCTGCGTCTGCCGCACGGCAACGGCATCGTCAGCCTGCGCCCGGCTCCCCGCCATGTCCGATGCCGACTCGTGCTCGACGACTTCCGCGACCTCACCGCCGCGATCACCCGCTGCCGACGACTGTTGGACCTTGACGCTGACCCCGAAGCCGTCGTCGATGCCCTCACCGCCGACCCCGACCTGGCTCCCCTGGTGGCCAAGGCACCGGGGCAGCGCATTCCACGGACCGTCGACGAAGCCGAGCTGGCGGTGCGGGCGGTCCTCAGCCAGCAGGTGTCGACCAAAGCGGCACGCACCCATGCCCAGCGGTTGGTGGTCGCCCATGGCCAACAGATCGACGACCCCGACGGCGGGCTCACGCATGTCTTTCCGTCGGCGGAACGTCTCGCCGACATCGATCCCGAGCAACTCGCGCTTCCCCGGGCCCGCCGGCGAACACTGCTCACCCTGGTCTCCCGCCTGGCTGACGGCAGCCTGGGCCTGAGTGCCGGTTGCGACTGGGAACAGGCCCGCCGCGACCTCAGAGCGCTGCCGGGCGTCGGGGCCTGGACAGCCGAGGTGATCGCCATGCGCGGGTTGGGCGACCCTGACGCGTTTCCCACCACCGACCTGGGGCTTCMCCTGGCCGCCCGCCACTACGGACTGCCCCACACGCCGCGGGCACTGATCCAACGCAGTGCTCGCTGGCGGCCGTGGCGTTCCTATGCCACCCAGCATCTGTGGACCAGCCTGGATCACGCCGTGAACCATTGGCCCCCGGCCTCGAAGGAGATCGCATGACGTGTTTCCGCACGATCGACAGTCCGATCGGCCCACTCACCCTGGCCGGCGACGACGGCAGGCTCACTCACCTGCTCATGCTCGATCATGCCCACGCTCCCGACCGAAACGGCTGGCGGCGTGACGACACCGCGTTTTCCGATGTGGCGCAACAGCTGTCGGCATACTTCGCCGGCGACCTCACCGAGTTCGACGTGGACTACGCGCTGCTGGGCACCGACTTCCAGCGCCGAGTGTGGACCGCCCTGCTGACCATTCCCTACGGCCAGACACGGTCCTATGGCGAGCTGGCCAGCCAGATCGGTTCTCCCACCGCGTCGCGTGCCGTCGGTTTGGCCAACGGCCGCAACCCGATCTCGATCATCGTGCCGTGCCACCGCGTCATCGGCAGCAACGGCAGCCTCACCGGCTACGGGGGCGGTATCGACCGTAAGAAATCGCTGCTGGACCTAGAACGCCGGCGCAGCCACGCCACCCTGTTCTGACAGGGAACTATCCGCCCAGCAGGTCCACCGGGTCGGGCATGGGGTACGGGGTGGTATCGGTGAACGCCGCCAAGAAGTTGGCCAGTCCCTCGAGCGCTTCGTCCAACGGCGGGTTCGGGGAGTCGAGGTAGCCCGCGAGGTAGCCGGTGTTGATGATCCCGGCCAACGACGGGTGGTCCTCGAGGGAGTAGATCGTGTAGGTGTCGGGATCGAACCAGCTGCTGACCGAGTTGCTGATCCCGTCGAACACTGCCCTGCCCAGCGCGGTGAAGAGTTCGCCGAGGTCGATATCGGTGGGGAAGAATCCCGAAGCTGCCGGCGCATCGACATCCCCCGGCGGCCAGCCGTTCTCGATGCTGCCGTAACCCAGGTTCACCAGGATCCGAGTGACTGGCTCCAACAGCTCGTAGAGCGGCTGACCCAGGATCGGGATCAACTGCAGCGGAGCCAACAGCGGCAAGATCTCCGAGGGAATCATGTAGAAGGTGGTCAGCGAATCAGGGTCCGAGACAGGCAGCTCAATCGCCGAGGCGATCTGCTCGGGTGTCACGCTCGGAAGCACCGAGTGCCCGTAGATGAAGCCCAGGGTGGAGTTGAGATCGGACAACGGGTTGAAGTACGTCGGCCGGAAGGCGACCGGGTCGTATTCGTAGTTGTAGACGTCGGTGTGGTACAGGTCGGTAGGCACGTAGTTGGTAGCCGTAGAGCCGATCAGCACAAAACGGACGAGGTCATTGGAGACGTCGTTCTCGGCTAGCCAGTGCATCAATCCCACGGAGATTCCCGCACTCTGCGAGTAGCCGAACACCACCACCGGGTTGTCGGAGTCCACCTGCCCGCTGTTGAGCTCGGTGGCCACCGCGTTCTTGAGCAGCTGCAGACCAACTTCACGCGATGTGTCGCTGACATTCTCCGGCGTGAAGAGCGAGACCGTCTCCCCGCCGAATCCGTGGGGCTGCAGGTACAGCTCGTCAATCGCATCCAGATAGGCCTGCGGTGGCTGCGGAATGCCGGTCCCGCCCATCACGAACGCGGTGCCATCCCCCAACGACGTTCCGTTGCCGGTCAGCACGACCGCAGGAACCTGGGTGCTCACCGCCGACGCCACCACCGGCGGGGCGGCCATAACACTCGCCGCCGCAACGCCGGCCACCAGCGGTAGGCAAGAGAAGTCGCGCACGCCCAACCTCCTAGAAATTTACTGAGTCAGACCTGAACGCTACTGCGCAATAAATACCCGTGCAAGAGCAGCGGGGGTGTCACCGGGTGGGGTTCGAGCGCCGGCTCGCCACCTAGCCCGGCATCGGGTATTCGGTGGTGTCGGTGAAACCCTGGAAGAACTCGACCAAACCAGTCAGGGCTTCACTGAACGTGGGGTTCGGCGAGTCGATAGCACCCACGATGTAGCCCTCTTGGATGATCGCCGCCAGCGAGGGGTGTTCGATCAGCGGAATGATCTGGTAGTTGTCGGGGTCCAGCAAGGTGTCGATGGCGTTGGTGATTCCAGACTGCACACCGTTGCCCAGCGCAGAGATGAGTTCGCCGAGGTCGACGTTGGGGAACAGTGCGGAACCGCCGGGCGCATCGACGTCTCCTGGCGGCCAGCCGTTCTCGACATTGCCGTAGCCGAGGTTCACCAGGATCCGGGTGACGGGTTCCAGCAGCTCGTACAGGGGCTGCCCCAGAATGGGGATCAACTGCAGGGGCGCCAGAATCGGGAGCAGCTCCGAGGGAATCATGTAGAAGCTGGCCATCGAATCGGGGTCTGACGTCGGCAGTTCAATCGCCGAGGCCACCTGCTCGGGAGTCGCACTCAACAGCACTGAATGCCCGTAGAGGAAGCCCAAAGCCGCGTTGAGATAAGCCAGCGGGTTGAAGTACGTCGGCTGGAACGCGACGGGATCGTATTCATAGTTGTAGACGTCGGTGTGGTAGAGGTCAGTGGGAACGCCGCTCGTTCCCGGCGAGCCGATCAGCACGAACCGCACCAGGTCGTCGGATACGCCTTCGTCGGCCAGGCGCTCCATCAGGCGCACCGAGATCGATGCACTCTGCGAGTAGCCGAAGACCACCACTGGACTGTCGGCGTCCACGTCGCCGCCGTTGATCTGGTCCATGACCGCGTTGTAGAGGATCTGGCCGCCCACCGCCTGGGAGGTCGAACTGACGTTCTCCGGGGTCCACAAAGAGAACAGCTCCCCGGTGAATCCGTGGGGCTGCAGGTACAGCGCGTCTACCGCGTCGAGATACCGATCGGACGGTTGCGGCATCCCGGTCCCGCCCATGATGTAGGCGATACCGTCACCGAGCGACGTGCCGTTGCCCGTGAGGGTGAAGGCAGACGTGTGCGCTGGGACGGCCGACGGCGCGACAGGTGCGCCCGCGACCAGGCCGGCGGCTGCAACACTCGCGACGAGTGGCAGGCAAAGTTGAGCGTGCACGCGAATCCTCCTGTTAAGCACCTTAACTGCCGCTTAACGGTATAGTTCCGCCCCACTTCCCGCAACAGCAAACAAAACAGGGGAACGCATCTCGCCGGCCAGATCTTTGCGACAGCCCGCGGAGCGTAAATATGGAAACGCCCCCCGACTGTGTCGGGGGGCGTTTCACTAAATTGTGTTCGGCGGTGTCCTACTTTTCCACCCGTGTGGGCAGTATCATCGGCGCTGACAGGCTTAGCTTCCGGGTTCGGGATGGGACCGGGCGTTTCCCTGTCGCTATTTCCGCCGTAACTCTATTTTTTTGTGTGGGTGCGGCTGGTTGGCCGGCACCGGTGTCACCACGTGTGTGTTTGGTGGTGGGGTGTGGGTTTGAGTGTTTGTGGTGTGGTTGCGGGCAACACGTGAATTGTTTCTTTGTGTTG
>NZ_UWOA01000091.1:0-7184 GCF_900604305.1 Mycobacterium sp. P7213 | reverse complement strand
GTCTTCCGGTGGTGGCGGGGGAGCGTCCTCGGGCGGCGGCGCATCGACTGCGGCCGGAGGGGGTGGTTCGTCGCTGTCTCCAGGCTCGGCGCCGACGCCGCCAGCCAAGAACACGGCGGCCGGCAACACTGTTGTCGCGGCCAGAACCGAGGATTTCATGCGCAGATCTACTAGTCCTTGCGTGAGCACGCAGGGAACCGTAACCAAAACGTTATCTCGACATCAACCCGGCGCGCGCAATGGCGCGCCCCAAGCCGATGCCTAGCGGTTGGGCCGTCGCGGGTCGCGCGGCCGTCGGGCGAGGTGAGCTCGCTAGTTGACACCGGTCGCCGCAAACGTAATGTGCGAGTGTTCGCTAGGTCACAAAATCCCGAACACGGCAACGATTGCCGACACCGCATCGATGAAATCAGCCTGGGCGGCCTCGGCCAGCGGTGTGAGGGCCGACCAGGGCTGGAATGGGCCGCTGATCGCGTTCTGGAAACCTTGCTGGGCGCCATCGACTAGTGCTTGCTGGACGGCGGACCAGTCCAGGTCGGCCAAATCGGGTTCCAACAGGTCACAGAGCGGCTGTCCGATCACCGGCAAGAGCAGTAGCGGCGACAGCACGGGGCGCATGGGTGAATTCCTCTAAAACCCTGAGCATTGTCTGTGCGATTGCTAGGGTCGCCGGGCAGTCTCGCGCAAACTTCGACGAGGGAATCCGATCGTGACAAAGGTGAAGCGGTTTCTGTGCGGTGCGACCGTCGCCGGCCTGGTTGCCGGAACGGGGGCGGTGGTCGCGGCGCAGACGGGGCTGTCGGCGGTGACTGCCGACTGGATGTTGGCCGCCGAGCACGTGCTGCTGATCGGTACCGACGGCACCAACCTGGACAAGATCCTGGAGTACGCCTACAACGACGGCAGCGGCTTCAAAACCGCGATGGACCAAGGCATTACCGGAACTGCGAGCCTGGTTAACCACACCACCTTCTCCGGCCCATCATGGTCGACGATTTTGACCGGGGTGTGGGACGACAAGCACGGTGTGACCAACAACCTGTTCAGCCCCGAGCCGTATAACCAGTGGCCGACGGTGTTCAACCTTCTCGAGTACTACAAGCCCGAGATCAACACCACGGTGATCGCCGACTGGGACTACATCAACGACATTGCTGCCGCCGGCGGCTACCCGGTCGACAACAACGTCTTCGTGCCCTTCGAGACCAACTGGGCCGATGCCGACGCGCTGGTCACCTCGCAGACCATCGCCCAGATCCTGGCGACCGCGGACAACCCCGACGACATCTCCAACTTCCTGTTCTCCTACCAAGTGCAGGTCGACGAGGCCGGGCATGCATTCGGCGGCGGGTCGGCCGAATACGCCCAAGCGGTGGTGAACGTGGGCGCCAACATCCAGCAGATCCTGGCCGCGGTCGCGCAGGTCAAGGCGATCACCGGTGACGACTGGTCGATCATCATCACCACCGACCACGGCCACCAGCAGTCGCACGACATCTTGGGTCACGGCTTCCAATCACCCAACGAGACATCATCTTTCGTCATCTTCGACCAGGCTGGTGATCACGCCACCGACGGCAGCCAGAACCTGAACTACTCCACCGTCGACATCACGCCCACGATCCTGTCGCTGTTCGGAGTCCCGATGCGGTCGGACTTCGACGGCGTCTCGATGGCGAACGACCCCTCCATCCTGAACAGCATCGTCACGCCCGCGGACCTCAAGCAGGCGCTCCTCGCCGCGCTCGCGAACTACGGCTACCCCAATATCGGTAACGACATCGAACTGGCCATCCGCACGGTTGTCACCTCCATCCCGTACGGGCTCAATCTGGTCGTCACCGAGATCGACAAGCTCTTGCAATCGATCGTCGATCAGGACATCTTCCTGATCAGCGGACTGGCCCAATTCGCCCAGCAGATCAACGATTTCGTGGGCGGTCTAGTGGTCGACACCAGCGTTGCACTGGCTCGGGGCGTTGCGTTCCTGACCGGATCGGGCGTGATCGAGCCGACCGACCCGCCGCTGCCGCTGCCTGGTGCCTCGGAGTTCTCTGACCCGTGGGGGCTGCTCGCAGCGGGCGACAACCTGTTCGCGCCTGACCATTCGCTAGGTGAGCTCGAACTGCCCTGGCTGCTCGACGCCTGATAGATCCAGGGGACTGGCAGCGAATTGCCGTCTGTGCGGACGGAGAATCCCCTATCGAAGCGTGTCGGGGCAGATCTCATGCTGGGCGGCATCCAGCACGCCCGCAACATCCATGGCGCCGAACGGCATACGTCGAACATCATCCGGCGAAGCCCCGCCGCGAAGCATCTGACACATCTGCGTGGCGTTCGCGAACAGTCCACCGGGGAACTCGAACCGCATCGTGCCGTGGTCCTCGAGGTACTTGTAGAAGCTGTCGTAGTCCGCATGGACTGGGGGCGCCACGGCCATCAAGGTGGCGACAAACGCTGTACCCACTCCGGTCAACATCCGCACAGCAAACACTCTGACATCCTCCAGGGTTCGTAGTTGGGACATACGGTGGCACATCACGAACGACACCGCTCGGCATGCGATCTGTGCACAAGGCTCGATGAGATCTGGCCCGGCGGCCGAGGAGGGTGGGAACTCACGCGGGATTCTGCGGCATCCTGCAGAAACGAGTCAGGCCCCCTCGAAAGGGGGCCCGACCTGTTGGGGTGGCTGACGGGACTCGAACCCGCGACACCCAGGATCACAACCTGGTGCTCTACCAACTGAACTACAGCCACCATTGCTGCCCGACTAGCAAGCAGCGTCGTCGATACTAACCGCTAGGGCGCTCAGCCACCGAATCGATATCGTCGGGCGCGTCCACCGGCGGACCCAGCTCCCCGGCCACCGCGGCAATGTCGCTGGTAGAAGGCCCGGGCGGGGCGACGAACGCGGTGCGGCGGTAGTACTTCAATTCCCGGATGGACTCGTGGATATCGGCCAGTGCGCGGTGCGCCAGGCCCTTCTCCGGCTGGCCGAAGTAGATCCGGGGGTACCACCGACGGCACAACTCCTTGATCGAGCTGACGTCGATCATCCGATAGTGCAAGTAGTCGTTGAGGGCGACCATGTCGCGGGCCAGGAAACCCCGGTCGGTGCCGATCGAGTTGCCCGCCAGCGGCGCCGTCTTGGCCTGCTTGACGTGGCTGCGGATGTAGTCCAGCACCATCGCCTCGGCGGTAGCCAGATCGACCGTCGACGCTCTGACCTCGTCAATCAGGCCCGACCGGGTGTGCATGTCGGCCACCACAGGGCTCATCGCGTCCAGGTCCGCGTCGTTGGCGTGGATCACCACGTCAATACCGTCGCCCAGGATGTTCAGCTCGCCGTCGGTGACCAGGGCAGCGATCTCGATGAGCTTGTCCGAGCCCAGATCCAGGCCGGTCATCTCACAGTCGATCCAGACGAGTTCGTCTCGTGCAGCACTCACAGTGAGCCAACGTTAGCCGTTCGCCGCAGCCATAGGCGCACAGCGGTACAGACCGGCCAAGTAATGTCGTGACCTGTGAGTCCCGAGTCGGCGGCGAACGCCGCGCAGCAGATCGCGGCGGGCTATGTCGCAGACGGCCAGGCCCTGGAGCTGGGCACGGTCGTCATCGACGACACCGCAGACGCCTCCGCCCAGGTCCGCATCCCGCTGGCCACGATCAACCGCCACGGATTGGTGGCCGGCGCCACCGGCACCGGCAAGACCAAGACCTTGCAGGTGATCGCCGAGCAGCTGTCCGCCGCCGGTGTCCCGGTGCTGATGGCCGACGTCAAGGGCGACCTGTCCGGGCTGTCGCGGGCAGGGGAGGCCGGGGACAAGATCACGCAGCGCGCCACCGAGACCGGCGACGACCGGACGCCGACGGCGTTCCCGGTGGAGTTTCTGTCGCTGGGCACCGGCGGTCTCGGAATCCCGGTGCGCGCCACCATTTCCAGCTTCGGACCCATCCTGTTGTCGAAGGTCTTGGGGCTCAACAGCACCCAGGAGTCGACGCTGGGGCTGATCTTCCATTGGGCAGACCAGAACGGTTATCTGCTGCTGGACCTGAAGGATTTGCGTTCGGTCATCACGTTTTTGACCAGCGACGCCGGAAAACCCCAGCTCAAGAACATCGGCGGAGTATCGGCTCAGACCGCGGGGGTGATCCTGCGTGCCCTGGTCAATCTGGAGGCCGAAGGCGGCGACACCTTCTTCGGTGAGCCGGAGCTCAAACCGGAGGACTTGCTGCGCACCGACAGCCAGGGCCGCGGCATCATCTCGCTGCTGGAACTGGGTGATCAAGCCGCCCGCCCGGTGTTGTTCTCCACCTTCTTGATGTGGGTGCTCGCCGACCTGTTCACGCTGCTTCCTGAGGTCGGCGACGTCGACAAGCCCAAGCTGGTGTTCTTCTTCGACGAGGCGCACCTGCTGTTCACCGACGCCTCGAAGGCGTTCTTGCAGCAGGTCGAACAGACCGTGAAGCTGATCCGCTCCAAGGGCGTTGGGGTGTTCTTCTGCACTCAGTTGCCCACCGATGTGCCCAACAGCGTGCTGTCGCAGCTGGGCGCCCGGATCCAGCACGCGTTGCGGGCATTCACCCCCGATGATCAGGCGGCGCTGAGCAAAACGGTGCGCACCTACCCGAAAACGAAGGTGTATGACCTGGAGTCGGCGCTGACGTCGCTGGGGATCGGCGAGGCGATCGTCACCGTCCTGTCGGAGAAGGGTGCCCCAACCCCGGTCGCCTGGACGCGACTGCGGGCGCCGCGATCGCTGATGGCCTCCGTCGGCGATGCGGCGATCACCGCCGCGGCCACCGCGAGCCCGCTGCACGCCGTCTACAGCGAGACAGTGGATCGTGAGTCGGCCTATGAGATCTTGTCCGGCAAGCTCGCGGCGGGGGAGGGCAGTGCGCCGCCCTCCGACGCCCAGGGGTACGACGGTGTGCCGCCGCCACCAAAAGTGCACTGGTGGACGCGGTTCGGTCGCTGGCTCAAGGGTATCTTCGCCAGCCCGGCGGCAAAGAGCTTCGCCCGCTCGGCGGGCACCGCGATGGGTCGCGAGATCACCCGCGGCATGATGGGCACCGGCCGGCGTCGCCGCTAGCCCCCGCCGAGTTTCTTGTAGACCGCCCCCACGATCGGCGTGACGATAGCGCGCGGCGCGTAGCCGCTGGCCATCGACATGGCCTTGGAGGTGACGCCTGGCACCACGCGCATCTTGTTGCGCGCCAACGCATCCAATGACAACTTCGCGGTGTGTTGGGTGGAGATCCACAAAAAGTCCGGGATCAGCCGGTCGACCAACGAGGCCTCGGTGGCATCAGGCATCTCGGCGCGCACCGGCCCGGGCGCCAACAGTGTCACGTGCACCCCGGACTTGAGCAGCTCGCCGCGCAGCGACTCGCTGAACGTGTTGGCGAAGGCCTTGGTGGCGGCGTAGGTGGCGTTGTTGGGGATCGGCGAGTTTCCGGCCGCCGAGCCGGAGATCAAGATGCCGCCGGCGTGCCGTTCGAGCATGCCCGGCAGCACCGCCAACACCAGGTCGTGCACCGCCACCGCGTTCAGCTGCACCTGGGCCTTCTCCGCCGCCGGGTCCAGGCCGGAGATCGGTCCGAACGTCGCGGTTCCGGCGTTGGCGCACAGCACCGAGATCTCCCGCTCGGCCAGTTCAGCGCAGAACGCGTCACGTGCGGGCGGGTCGGCCAGGTCGACGGCGCGTACCTCTACCGCGACCCGGTACGTGTCACGCAGCCGCGCCGCCACGTCGTTGAGCACGTCTTCGCGGCGCGCGGTGATGATCAGGGCGTGGCCGCGGGCGGCCAGCTCGGTGGCCAGCGCCTCACCGATTCCCTGGGACGCTCCGGTGACGACGGCGCGGGCATCTGGGCTGGGAGCAGGAATTGGCATGGGGCAATCGTAGAGTGCCAGTCATGGGAGAGCCGGGGGCGGACAAGCCGGGGCGTTCCCGGATCGTGGCCTGGGCGCTGTGGGACACCGGTGCAGCCGGAGTTTCCGCCATCGTTGTGACGTTCGTCTACTCGGTGTATCTGACCAGCAGTGTGGGTCGAGAGCTGCCCGGAGAGGTGTCCCCGGCCAGCTGGCTGGGCCGCACCCTGGCCATCTCCGGGCTGACCGTGGCCGCAGTCGCGCCGGTGATCGGAGTCTGGGTGGCTGCCCCGCACCGCCGTCGCCTGACGCTGGCGGTGCTGACCGGTACCGCAGCGGTCTTGACAGCCTCGATGAGCCTGATCCGTGATGAGCCCGCCTACCTGGCTCCGGGACTGTTGCTGTTGGCGTTGACCGCCGCATGTGGCGACCTGGCCGGCGTGCCCTACAACGCCATGCTGCGGCAGCTGTCGACGCCGCAGAACTCCGGCCGGATCTCCGGGTTCGGCTGGGCGGCCGGCTATGCCGGCAGCGTGGTGTTGCTGCTGCTGGTCTACGTGGGCTGCATCGCCGGCAGCGGTCCCACCCGCGGCCTGCTGCACTTGTCCACTGAAGGCGGACACAACGTTCGAGTGGCGATGCTGCTGGCCGCGGCCTGGCTGACGGTGTTCGCGTTGCCGTTGTTGGTCACCGCGCAGCGCTTGGCCGGCGAGACCGAGGCGCCTGCCGTGCGGGTGGGCTTCCTCGGTGGCTACCGCCAGCTGTGGCGCGACATCACCGGGGAATGGCGCCGCGACCGCAACTTGGTCTTCTACCTGGTGGCCAGCGCGATCTTCCGGGATGGGCTGGCCGGGGTGTTCGCGTTCGGCGCGGTGCTCGGCGTCAACGTCTACGGCATCTCAGCCGGCGACGTGCTGATCTTCGGGGTGGCGGCCAGTGTGGTGGCCGCAGTCGGGGCCATCGCCGGTGGCCTGCTCGACGACCGGATCGGATCCAAAACCGTCATCGTGGGCTCACTGGTCGTGATGATCGCTGCCGGCACCACGTTGATTACACTGTCGGGCCCGGGCGCGTTCTGGGCCTGCGGGCTGGTGCTGTGTCTGTTCATCGGGCCGACTCAGTCCTCGGCACGCACCCTGCTGCTGCGGATGGCCCAAGAAGGCCGGGATGGGTTCGAAGGGGTGGCGTTCGGCCTCTACACGATGACCGGTCGGGCGGTCTCGTTCCTGGCGCCKTGGCTGTTCTCGGTCTTCGTCGACGTCTTCGGCACCCGCACCGGCAGCAGCGCCAGCAGGCCCAGCAGCAG
>NZ_UWOA01000105.1:0-1082 GCF_900604305.1 Mycobacterium sp. P7213 | reverse complement strand
TTGGTGTTGGGGTCGGTGAAGACCAATTTGGGGCATTTGGAGTCTGCGTCTGGTGTTGCCGGGTTCATCAAGACGGTGTTGTCGGTGCAGCAGGGTTTCATTCCGCGGCATTTGAATTTTTCGGAGTTGACGCCGAATGCGGGTGCGGCGGCGTCGAAGTTTCAGGTTGCTGATCGGGGTATGGACTGGCCGGCGGTGTCGCGTCCGCGCCGGGCGGGGGTGTCCTCGTTCGGGGTGTCGGGCACCAATGCGCATGTGATCGTTGAGCAGGCGCCTGATGCTGAGGTTGTTGCGGGGGCTGCTGCGGTGCCGGTGAGCACGTTGGTGGTCTCGGGCAAGTCCCCGGCACGTATCGCGGCCACCGCGGGGGTGCTCGCCCAATGGCTGGCCACCGACGGCGCCGAGATCGCGCTACCGGACATCGCACATGCGCTCAACCATCACCGCACTCGCCACCAGAAGTTCGCCACCATCGCCGCCCGCGATCACGAGCAGGCCATTGCCGCGCTGTCCGCGTTGGCCGCTGGTGAATCCGCACCCGGCGTGGTGGAACCGGTTGCGGTGCTGCCCGGACCCGGCACCGTGTTTGTGTTTTCGGGTCAGGGTTCGCATTGGGTGGGGATGGGTCGTCGGTTGTTGGCCGATGAGCCGGTGTTCGCTGCGGCTGTTGATGAGTTGGAGCCGGTGTTTGTCCGGCAGGTGGGTTTTTCGCTGCGTGAGGTGATCGAGCRGGGCGCTGAGATTTCCGGTGATGCGCAGGTGCAGCCGGTGATCATGGGGTTGCAGTTGGCGTTGGCTGCGTTGTGGCGTGCCTATGGGGTTGTGCCGGATGCGGTGATCGGGCATTCGATGGGGGAGGTGTCTGCGGCGGTGGTGGCCGGGGCGCTGACGCCGGAGCAGGGTTTGACGGTGATCGGGGTGCGGTCGCGGTTGATGTCGCGGCAGGCCGGTCAGGGTGCGGTGGCGTTGTTGGAGTTGGATGCCGTTGCTGCCGGTGAGTTGCTGGCGGGTTATCCCGGTGTTGAGGTGGCGGGGTATTTGTCGCCGCGGCAGACGGTGGTGGCCGGTGCGCCCGCGCCCGC
>NZ_UWOA01000111.1:0-1242 GCF_900604305.1 Mycobacterium sp. P7213 | reverse complement strand
TTAGACGGTATGGGGGGCTGGGGCCTCACTCACATGTGACCGTGGGTTGCCGACAGGAATCAGGTCCTGGCCGGTAGAGCCACAAGATGTGGGAGGCCCCAGTGAAGGTTCAGCGTACGAGTGTTGGTTTGGATGTGCACGCACGTTCGGTGATCGGGTGTGCATTGGACGGGGATACCGGTGAGGTATTCGAGCGTCGGCTGACCCCTGATTACGGGGAGATCCTGGACTGGTTGCGGTCATTGCCGGGCCGGGTCGCGGTGACCTATGAGGCCGGCCCGACGGGGTTCGGGCTGGCCCGGTTCTTGATCGCGGCCGGGATCATGTGTTTGGTGGCGGCGCCGTCGAAGCTGATCCGCCCGGCTGGGGACCGGGTCAAGACCGATGCCCGCGATGCCGCGCATCTGGCACGGTTGTTGCACCTAGGCCAGATCATTGAGGTGCGGGTTATCGCCGCCAACGCCTGGATGAAGCCATCGAGGCCATGGCCGCCGATTCGGAGTTCACCCCCGTGGTGTCTCGCTTGTGCTGCTTGCGTGGAGTCGCGACGCTGACCGCGTTCGGGTTGGCGGTCGAGATCGGCGACTGGGACCGGTTGACCGGCCGCAGCATCGGCGCCTACCTCGGGCTGGTGCCCTCGGAGTACTCCTCGGGCAGCTCACGGACCCAGGGCGGCATCACCAAGACCGGTAACGGGCACGCCCGCCGCCTGCTGGTGGAGGCGGCCTGGCATCACCGCCCCCGCTACCGCCCGGGCGTGGCGCTGCGGCGACGCTGGGACGCTGCCCCCTTGACTGCCCGCAGCCGCGGGGACGCCGGCAACCAGCGCCTGCACGCGCGCTGGGCGGGCTTTGATGCACGCAAGAAACGCCCCGTGGTGGCCAACGCCGCCGTTGCCCGGGAGCTGGCCGGCTGGTGCTGGTCGCTGGCGGTCCTCACGGACTGACCAGCCATAACTGTCCAGGTGAACCTCGTGATTGTCGGCAAGCGTCTTGGAGTGACCCGCGGCTGCGCTATGAACGATGTCGCTGCCCTGCAACGCATTACGCTCGACCTTAGATAGCGGCCAACTCCGACTCGAAAGTCCCGTCCTGCGGTAACCAACCCGCGAATATCAGACTTGATACGCGTCGATACGACACGCTCGACAACCCACATTCACCTGGTCACGAAGCGGCGGCCATGACGACGGTCGTGGCCGCCGCTTCACCCTGGGACTTGACAAACATCCCTACATATCAG
>NZ_UWOA01000086.1:0-13625 GCF_900604305.1 Mycobacterium sp. P7213 | reverse complement strand
CCACCGGCGGCACCGAGGCCCTGGGTGCCGGCCTTGCTGCCGCTACCCCCGAGGCCACCATTGCCACCATTACCACCGGAGGTGCCGGACTCACCGGCAGTGCCGTCACCACCGGGGGTGACCGCGTTCGTGCCGGCCTTGCCGGTGTAGCCGGCACCACCGGTGGCGCCGTTACCGCCATTGCCGCCCACACCCGCGGCGGCGTTGCCGCCACCGACCTGGGTACCCCCGGCGCCACCGTTACCACCGCTACCACCGGAACCACCATTGCCGCCGGACACCCCGGCGGTGGTGGAGTTGGCACCGGCCAAGCCGTTACCACCGGCACCACCATTGCCACCCACACCGGCGGTGCCATTGGCACCGTCAGCGGCCTTACCGGTCAGGCCGGTGCCACCGATACCGCCGGCGGCGGCGTTCCCGCCGGCACCACCAGCACCACCATCGAAGCCATCGACATGCCCGGCGTTGCCGTTGGCGCCGGCAGCGCCGTTGCCGCCCTGGCCACCGGACCCACCAGCACCACCGGCGGCACCGAGGCCCTGGGTGCCGGCCTTGCTGCCGGTCCCCCCAGCGCCACCACTGCCGCCGTTACCACCGGAGGTGCCGGACTCACCGGCCGTGCCGTCACCACCGGGGGTGACCGCGTTCGCCCCGGCCTTACCGGTGTAGCCGGAACCACCCGTAGCGCCGTTACCACCATTGCCGCCCACACCCGCGGCGGCGTTGCCGCCACCGACCTGGGTACCCCCGGCGCCACCGTTACCACCGTTACCACCGGAACCACCATTGCCGCCGGACACCCCGGCGGTGGTGGAGTTGGTGCCTGCCAAACCGTTACCACCGGCACCACCATTGCCACCCACACCCGCGGTGCCGTTGGCACCGTTGCCCGCGGGACCACCCAGGCCGGTGCCTCCGATACCGCCGGCGGCGGCGTTCCCGCCGGCACCACCAGCACCACCATCGAAACCATCCACATGCCCGGCGTTGCCGTTGGCACCCGCAGCACCGTTACCGCCCTGTCCACCGGAACCACCAGCACCACCGGCACCACCAGTGCCCTGGGTGCCGGCCTTGCTGCCGCTACCCCCGAGGCCACCATTACCGCCGTTACCACCGGAAGTGCCGGACTCACCGGCAGTGCCGTCACCACCGGGGGTGACCGCGTTCGTGCCGGCCTTACCGGTGTAGCCGGAACCACCCGTGGCACCGTTACCACCATTGCCGCCCACACCGGTCGCGGCGTTGCCGCCACCGACCTCCAGACCACCGGTGCCGCCGTTACCCCCGGCGCCACCGGAACCACCATTGCCGCCGGACACCCCGGCGGTGGTGGAGTTGGTGCCTGCCAAGCCGTTACCACCGGTGCCACCATTGCCACCGAGGCCGGCCTTGCCGTTGGTGCCATCGCCGGCCTTGGTGACACCATCGCCGCCGAGGCCACCGCTACCGGCCGCCCCGGCGTTACCGCCCGCACCACCGTTACCACCGGCGGTGCCATCGACCTGCCCGGCCGTGCCATTGACACCGGCAGCACCGGTGGCACCCGCGCCACCGTTACCACCGTTACCGCCAACACCACCGAGACCATCGGCGCCGTCGACATTGCCGTCACCGCCGGCGCCACCGACACCACCATTGCCACCGACACCACCATTGGTACCGCTGGCGCCCGGTGTTTGGCCGGCCAGACCGTTGCCGCCGTTGCCGCCCTTACCGCCGCCACCACCGGCGCCACCATCACCCTGGGTCGCCCGRSTCACCCCRTCGGCYTGCAGACCACCCAGACCACCATCACCACCCGCACCACCAGCACCACCATTGGTGCCGTCGATCCGCCCGGTACCGGTGTTGGAACCGTGCAGGCCATCAAAGCCCGTACCCCCGGCACCACCCTTACCACCGACACCCGCGACACCGTCACCGCCATCAGCAGCGGTGGTGCCATCACCGTTGTCACCCCCGGCGCCACCGACACCGGCGTTACCCCCGGCGCCACCGGCCTGCCCGGCCGTGCCATCCACATGGGTGGCCGTGCCGTTGACACCATCGCCACCGGCGGCACCGGCACCACCGTCACCGCCTTCACCACCGACACCACCGGCGCCGTGGTCACCGGCCACCGTGCCGGTACCGCCGACACCACCGGCACCACCGGCACCACCATCGCCGCCGTTCTCCCCCGCAGCACCCGCAGTCGCCCCGGCCAGCCCGTTGTAGCCGGCGCCACCAGCACCACCGGCACCACCATCACCACCATCGCCCTGGGCAGCCCGGGTCACACCGTCAGCCGTCAGGCCGCCCTGGCCACCATTGCCCCCGGCGCCACCGGCCTGGCCCGCCCCGCCATCGGGATCGGCCTGCGTCCCCGCATCCCCGGCAGCACCGTCCTTACCGTCACCACCATCACCACCGACCGCAGCAGTACCCGCCGCCGCCCGCGTCGTGCCATCAGCCTGCAGACCACCCAAGCCCGCGTTACCACCAGTGCCACCATTGCCGCCCGCGGTCCCCGCCGCCGCACCACCATCAGAGGCCGCGTCATAGCCGGCACCACCCACACCACCATTACCGCCCACACCCGCGACACCATCAGCGCCGTCGGCCGCATGGTTGCCGCCACCGGAATCACCCCCGGCACCACCAGCACCGGCATTACCCCCGGTGCCACCGTGACCACCGGCCGTGCCCTCGGGGTCGGCGGCCGTACCCGCCGTACCCGCCGCACCGTCAGCACCCGCGGTGCCCGAACCACCCTTACCGCCGACACCACCGGCGCCATGAACACCGGCGACCGAACCCGTGCCCCCGGTGCCACCGGCACCACCGACACCACCATTGGTGCCCGAAACACCCGCGCCCGCACCCTCAGCGACCGCGTCATACCCGGCGCCACCCTTGCCGCCCTTACCACCATCGCCACCGGCACCCTGCGCCGCACGCGTGACGCCGTCAGCCTTCAGGCCACCCAGGCCACCGTTACCCCCGGCGCCACCGGCCGCACCCGCACCACCGGCCACCCCCGCGGTGTGACTGTCCGTCCCCGCAGCACCGGCCTTACCGTCACCACCGGCACCACCGACACCGGCTACACCCGCAGCACCCCGCGTGCCATCAGCTTCCAGACCGCCACGGCCCGCATCACCACCGACACCACCATTGCCACCGGCCGTACCCGGGGCCGCAGACCCATCAGAAGCCGCGTCATAGCCGGCGCCACCGACACCACCATCGCCGCCCTTACCGGCCGCACCCGCGATACCACTGGCGGCCTGACCACCCGGCCCCTGACCACCGGCCCCGGCTAGACCGGCGTTACCTCCCTGCCCACCGGCCTGACCGTCAAACCCATCCGGATGCCCCGCAGTGCCCGCCCCACCATCGACACCATCAACACCATCGCCACCATTACCGCCGTTACCACCCACACCACCGGAGTCCTGGGAACCGGCCGCACCCGAAGCACCATCACTGGCAAACCAGCCACCCGCGCCACCCGCACCCACCTGGCCCGCCGCGCCACCATTACCACCCACACCGCCGTTACCGCCATGGGTCCCGTCCGCACCGGGCGCAACACCATCAGCGCCATGGGCGCCATCACCACCGGCGCCGCCCTGACCGCCATCCCCGGCGTTACCGCCCTTACCGCCGGCACCGAACCAATTCGAACCCCGGCCGCCGGCACCACCGTTACCGCCGTTACCGCCGTTACCCCCAGCACCGCCATTACCGTCGCCCCCATTGGCGAAACTACCGTCCACACCCGCCACACCAGCAACACCATTACCACCATTGCCGCCGGTGCCGGCCGTACTGAACACACCCCACAGCGCCGCGTCACCACCAGCACCACCATTACCACCCGGAGTGCCCAGGTCTAGCGCATCACCCCCGTGACCACCGTTGCCACCACTGCTGAACCACGAGAACATGCCGGCATCCCCACCATCGCCGCCATTGCCCCCATCAAGGCCATCGCCACCATCGCCACCATGGCTGGACCACCCGAACAAGCCACCGCCGCCACCATTGCCACCAGTGAGACCGTCACCCCCGGCACCACCACTGCTCGAGGAGGCAAACCAGCCCAAATCACCACCATTGCCGCCATTACCACCATTGCCGTTGCCACCAGCGCCACCACTGGTGTTCCACCACCCCGACCGGCTGCCGCTACCACCATTGCCACCGTTGACGCCATCCCCACCGGCACCACCATTGCTCGACGAGGCAAACCAGCCCACGCCCCCACCATTGCCGCCGTTGCCGCCGTTGCCGTCACCACCAGCACCACCACTGGTGTCCCACCACCCCAACAGGCTGCCGTTACCACCATCACCACCATTGACGCCGTCACCACCAGCACCACCATTGGCGAACGAGGCAAACCAGCCCACACCCCCGCCATCGCCACCATTACCACCAAAACCATCACCACCGGCACCACCGCTGCTGCCAAACCACGACAGCAGCCCACCACTACCACCATCACCACCGTTGAAGCCATCGGCACCACCACCACCGCCGAACAAACCACCCTGACCACCCGCGCCACCGTCATCGCTGGCGCCGGTGCCATCGGCATCCCAGCCCGCACCACCCGTGCCCCAGATCCAGCCGCCCGCACCACCG
Organism: Mycobacterium sp. P7213; assembly: GCF_900604305.1. NCBI lineage: Bacteria > Bacillati > Actinomycetota > Actinomycetes > Mycobacteriales > Mycobacteriaceae > Mycobacterium > Mycobacterium sp. P7213. The sequence continues at coordinate 8,987 of NZ_UWOA01000086.1, read as the reverse complement.
TTGGGGTCAGCCGCCGTACCATCTGTGCCATCACCAAACGGCATCAACCAATTGACGTCATTCCAGTCCCACGAGTTGCCGCCGAAGTCACTCCACGTCCAACTGAAATCCGCCGAACCCAGGGCGTTGACGTCCAGATCGGCCAGCAGCGAATCCCAGATGGCCGTGTCGCCGAGACCGTCGAAGAAGGGCGTCCAGCTGACCGGGTCAAGGATCACCTGCCAGGAATCCAGGTCGGCGAAGTTGGTGTTGAGACCGGTGAAGGCGTCACCCAGTCCCTGTCCGAACAGGTCGAACAGCACGTCCTCGACATCGGCCTGCGCCGCCGGCGCTGATGCCAGCGGCCCCATCCCGAACGCCAGGAAAGCGCCCACCGCGCTTCCAGCCCCGAGAACCCGCTTGCTCCGACCACGGTCCTGACGATGACGAGCCACCAAAACTCCCTAAGCCGATGCATAACCCACCCGTAACGGGTCTTATGGACGTTGAGGTTAACTGAGATTTGTCATTGGTCAACTCCAGTTCACTGACCCGGACTGCACTCCGGCATGGCCTTTGAGCTGGGCTTTTCGTCTCCAAGCCTGGGCCGCTTGGTTATTTTCCCCTATAAGTTCTCAGGGAAAAGACAGGCGACGCTGCCCGTGTGGCCCCCCGGAATCGAATCAGCACCGGCTGCGCGACGCGCAACCGGTGCTGACCAGGACAGAGCAGCAGAATCTGCCTTCAGGTTGACCAGGGCCTTCTTGGTGATCAAAACGGGTGCTCCGCTGCGCTTCGGCGAGCACACCCCAGAAATCGCCGCACGGCTGGAACGGCGGAGCCACTGACTAAGCTGCCCCCGTGGCCGAGAACATCCCCTCCCACTCCCCGCTGCACCTGTCTACCCAGGTGTGGCGTTTCCTGGTCACCGGCGCGCTGTCGGCCGTGGTGGACTTCGGGCTGTATTTGCTGCTGTATCTGGGCGCAGGCGTCAAGGTCGACCTGGCCAAGGCGGTCAGCTTCGTCGCCGGCACCACCACCGCGTACCTGATCAACCGGCGCTGGACGTTCCAGGCGGCGGCCAGTACCAGCCGGTTTGTGGCAGTGATGGCGCTGTACGCCTTGACGTTCGGGGTGCAGGTGGGGATCAATCACCTGGTTCTGGCCCTGCTGGACTATCAGCGCTGGGCGCTGCCGGTGGCGTTCGTCGTCGCGCAGGGCACCGCCACCGTCATCAACTTCATCGTGCAGCGGACGGTCATCTTCCGGGCACGCTGAGCTCGGTCGCGAGCGCCAGCCTGTTGCGACGCGCGGCGGTCCGACATCGCCTGCGATGTCGGACCGCCGTTAACGCCCTCTGCTACGGGTTGTTCGCGCCGTTGGCCCCGTTGGTGCCGGGGGTGCCGTTGGGCTGGGCGTCGCCGCCGTTACCGCCGTTACCGCCGACTCCGCCACCGACGTTGGTCAAGCCACCGGTGCCACCGCTACCGCCGTTGCCGCCCTTGCCGGTGCCACCGACACCCGGGGCGGTGCCGGCACCGCCGTCCCCGCCGTTACCGCCGGTCGCGGTCCAGCCGGTCTGGGTGGTGCCGTTGGTGACGCTGACGATGCCGTTGCCGGCCGTGCCGCCGTTACCGCCGAGGGATCCAGCGCCGCCGTCTCCGCCGTTACCACCGGTCACGGTGGCGTCGGTGACCGTGCTGCCGTTGGTCGCCGTAATGGTGGCGGTGCCACCGGCACGGCCGAGCCCGGTGGTTCCGACCGCGCTGTCTCCACCGTTGCCGCCCGTCGCCGAGCTGTCTTCGATGGTGCTGCCGCCGCTGGCAGTCAGGGTCGCGCCGCCACCGGCTACCACGGCGCCGGCGTCACCGCCGGTGAGGTGGGTGTTGTTGACCACGCCGCCACCGCTGGCATTTATGTTGGCTCCACCGCCGGAGGCGCCGTTGGTGCTGGCACCGGCGATCACGCTGCTGTCGGTGACAGTTCCGCCGTTGGTGGTGACGTTCGAGCTGCTGCCCTGCCCGCCGGTCCAGCCATTCGCCGCGACGCCGGTGATGCCGGTGGCGACGTCGCCGACACCATTGGTCCGAATGACGCTCTCACCTCCGCCTTGGCCGTTGACGCCGCCCTGGCCGACGCCACCATTGCCGCCGGTCATGTTGCCGTCGGCCTTGCTGTTAGCACCATTGGCGTAGACCGCTCCGGGCCGGCCTGCGCCGCCGGTGTTGCCCGCACCGATGCCGGCGCCGCCGTCGCCACCTGTGCCGGAGCCACTGGCCTCGGAGCCGCTGCCCCCGAGGGTGCGTACCTGCCCGGTCCAACCGGCACCACCGGTGCCGCCGGCGATGCCCGCACCGCCGGTACCCCCGTACCCGCTTCCGGAGGCCTTCGAGTTATCGGCAGCCGTGAGCACGTTGCCCGAGCCGCCGGCACCACCCTGGCCACCGCCGGTCGCCAAGCCGCCGGCACCACCGAGGGCATACCCGCTGGCGCTGCTGTTCGTGGCGCTGTAGGACAAGAAGCCCGCCTGGATCGAGCCGCTGCCGCCAGCGCCGCCCTTACTGCCGGCCCCGTCGCCGCTGCCGCCGGCACCGCCGATACCGGTACCGTCCGCGGTGCTGCCAGCCCGCTGGGCGAAGATCCCGCCCTGAGCGCCGGCACCACCGGTACCGCCGTTCGTACCGGCACCACCAGCACCGCCGGTGCCCGTGCCGCCCGCGGTGGCACCAGTAACCGAAGCGGAAACGGCGCCCTGACCCCCGGCACCACCCGTGCCGCCGGTGCTGCCCGCACCCCCGGCACCACCAGTGGCCGTGCCCTCGGCCGTCGCACCGGAGGCCGTCGCCGCAACCACGCCCTCACCGCCGGCACCGCCCTTGCCACCGTCACTGCCGGCACCACCGGCACCACCGGTGGCCGTGGCGTCGCTGACGTCACCACCGTTACTCGCGGTGATGGTGCCCGCGCCACCCTTGCCACCGATGCCGCCGTTGGCATCACCCACACCGGCCTTACCGCCAGTCGCTGACGAGTCGGTGACGGTACTGCCGACACCGGTCGCGGTGACCGTCGCCCCACCACCGGCTGCCGTGGCAGAGCTGTCCGCGGCTGTCGCGGAGCTGTCCGTGATGGAACCACCGCTGGAGGCGGAGACCAAGGCGGCGCTTCCGGCACCACCGGCACCGCCGTCACCGCCAGTGGCGCTGCCACCGGAAACACTGCTTCCAGTACCGATGGCCTCAACCCTGCCCTGACCACCATTGGCACCGGTAGCACCGTGACCGCCGGTCGCGGTGCTGTCGCTGACGGTGTTGTTGCCGGCCACGGTGCCGTTGATGTTGATGATGCCATTCCCACCGGTGCCGCCGTTGACGCCGCCCAGGCCGTCCCCGCCGTTACCGCCGGTCGCGGTGCCCTCGGCGGAGCTGTTGACGCCAAGACCGGCCGAACTCCCCACACTGACAGCCCCTCGACCGCCGGCCCCACCCGTGTTGCCGGCGCCGGTGCCGCTGCCGCCGTTACCGCCGGTGGCGGTGCCGCTGGCCTCGGTGTCGTGACCCATGGTCACCACCTGACCGAGCGCCCCCGCACCACCGACACCGCCGTTGATGCCGGCACCGCCGGCGCCACCAAAGGTGTTGCCAGAGGCCTCGGAGTCATTCCCGGTGGCCAGCACGGTGGACATCCCACCGACACCGCCGGTGCCGCCGCCGGTAGCCGCACCGCCGGCACCGCCCAAGGAATATCCGCTGGCGGTGCTGCCGGCACCGCCGGAGTAGAAGCCGGTCTGAATCCAGCCACCGCCACCGTCGCCACCCTTGCTGCTGGCCCCGTCGGCGCTGCCGCCGGCACCACCGATACCGGTACCGTCCGCGGTGCTGTCGACCCGCTGAGCAAATGCGCCACCCTGAGCGCCGGCACCACCGGCACCGCCGTTGGTGCCCGCACCACCAGCACCGCCGGTGCCCGTGCCGCTGGCCGTGGCACCGTCAGCCGAGGCAGAAATGGCGCCGTGGCCACCGGCCCCGCCCGTGCCACCGGTGCTGCCGGCACCACCAACACCGCCGGTGGCTGTGCCGTCGGCCGAGGCACCGGCGGCCGTCGCCGCAACCCAGCCGTCACCGCCGGCGCCGCCCTTGCCTCCGTCACTGCCGGCACCGCCGGCAGCACCGCTGGCCGTGGCGTCGCTGACGTCACCACCGTTACTCGCGGTGATGGTGCCCGCACCACCCTTACCGCCGACGCCACCATTGGCATCACCCGCACCAGCACTACCGCCAGTCGCGGAGCCGTTGGTCACGCTGCTGCCAGCACCGGTCGCGGTGACCGAAGCGTTGCCACCAGCAGCGGTGTCACTGCCGTTACCACCGGTGGCGTCACCGTTGTTGATAGCGCCACTGCTGGACGCGCTCAGGCTCGCTGTGCCACCACTGCCGCCGTTGCTCCCGTTTGCGGTAGCCGAGCCGGCACCACCGGTGCCGCCGTTACCGCCGGTCGCGCTGCTGTCAGAGGAGATGGTGCCGCCTGTGCTGGTGGTGATGCTGGCCGTGCCACCATCACCACCCTTGCCGCCGTCGTAACCGTCACCGCCGACACCACCGTCGCCACCGTTACCGCCGGTAGCTACGCCACTGCCAACTGCGGCCGCGGCGTTGGCTCCCGCGCCGCCCTGGCCACCACTGCCGCCGTTGATACCACCGGCACCACCGTCGCCACCGTCGCCGCCGTTGCCGACATTGCCGTTCCAGTCGCCGCCGATACCGCCGGCGCCACCTTGGCCGCCGTCACTGCCGAGGCCGTCACCACCGGCGCCGCCGTTGCCACCGTCACCGCCGGAGTTGACGTCACCGTTGGAGGTCTGGCCACCAGACATCCAGAAGGTGCTGTTGCCACCGGCACCGCCGTTGCCGCCGACTGCACCACCGGTGCCATCGGCACCACCGTCACCGCCGTTGCCACCAGCCGAGGTTCCATTGATGATCTGAGTGCCTGCGGCCCCGGACGGGTCATAGGCCTGAATCCAGCCCATGCCGCCGTCAGCACCGTCGCCACCCAGGCCCTGGCCACCGTTACCGGAGGTCGCAACCCCGCCGGTGATGACCCCGTTCAGAGCCGCGACGTTGGTGAACCCACCGTCACCACCGTTGGCTCCCGCCACGCTGGCATCACCGCCGTTACCGCCGGTGGCCTGAGCGTCAGCGACACCGGTACCAGCAGCCATTACCAGTACGTCACCACCGTCACCGGCCAGGCCACCGTTGGTGGCGACACCGCCGTTACCGGCGGTAGCAGAACCACTCACAGTCCCACCGGTAGGAGGCGTGTTGCCTGAGTAGCCAGCCTGCAGGTCAGCCGTACCACCGTCGCCGCCGACACTGCCAGCCCCGGTGCCACTCCCACCGGTGCCACCGGTAGCGGTACCGGTGACCGTGCCACCGGTAGCAGTGACGTTCGCCCCACCACCGACACCGCCGGTGCCACCGGTGCTACCGGCACCACCGGCACCGCCGGCGGCCGTGGCGTCGCTGACGTCACCGCCGCTACTCGCGGTGATGGTGCCCGCACCACCCTTACCGCCGACACCACCGTTGCCATCGCCCGCACCGGCGTTAGCTCCGGTCGCGTGCGAGTCAGTGACGGTACTGCCGGTGCCGGTCGCGGTGATCGTGGCCCCACCGCCGACTGCGGTGTCGGAGCCGACCCCGGCGGTAGCGGAGCTGTCCGTGATGGTCCCACCACTGGAGGCGGTCACCGAGGCAGCGCTGCCGTTACCGCCGGCAGTACCGTCACCACCGGCAGCGCTGCTGCCGGTGATGGTGCTTCCGGTGGCGGCAGCCGAAATTCTGCCCTCACCGCCGTTGGCGCCGGTGACACCGTTCCCGCCGGTCGCGGTGCTGCCACTGATCGTGTTGTTGGCGGTCGAGGTGCCGCTGACCGTGATGACGCCTTGTCCACCGTTGCCGCCGTTGACCCCGCCCTGGCCTGCCCCGCCGTCACCGCCGGTCGCGGTGCCCTCTACGGAGCTGCCATTACCGCCCACGCCGCTCGAGCTGCCCACACTGATGACGCCGCGGCCGCCGTCCCCGCCGGTGTTGCCGGCGAGGGTGCCACTGCCGCCGTCGCCGCCGGTGGCGGTGCCGGCGGCCTCGGTGTTGTTGCCCATGGCCACCACCTGGCCGAGCGCTCCCGCGCCGCCCTTACCGCCGTCGATGCCCGCACCGCCGGCACCGCCGTAGGTGTTGCCTGAGGCCTCGGAGTCATTCCCGGTGGCGAGCACGTTGGACTGCCCACCGACACCGCCGGTGCCGCCGCCGCTCGCCGAGCCACCCGCACCGCCGAGGGAATACCCGCTGGCGGTGCTACGCGCGCCGCCGGCGTAGAAGCCGGTCTGGATCGAGCCGCCGCCGCCGGCGCCGCCTTTACTGCCGGCCCCGTCGGCGCTGCCGCCGGCACCGCCGATACCGGTACCGTCCGCGGTGCTGTCGACCCGCTGAGCGAAGGCACCACCATTGGCGCCGGCACCACCGACGCCCCCGTTAGTGCCCGCACCACCGGCACCACCTACACCGATACCAGTGGCCGTGGCACCCGAAGCAGTCGCCCAAAGCCGACCCGCACCACCGGCGCCGCCCGTGCCGCCGTCGCTGCCGGCACCGCCAACACCACCGGTGGCCGAACCCTCGACACTGCTACCAGCGGCAATCGCCCTGGCCGCGCCCTCACCACCGACACCGCCCTTACCGCCGTCGCTGCCAGCACCACCGGCACCACCGGTGACCGTGGTGTCGCTGACCGCACCGCCGTTACTCGCGGTGATGGTGCCCACGCCACCCTTGCCGCCGATGCCGCCATTGGCATCACCGGCACCAGCATCGCCGCCCGTCGCCGTCGAGTCGGTCACGCTGCTGCCAGCACCGGACGCGGTGATCGAAGCGTTGCCACCGAGCGCGCTGTCATTGCTCTGCCCCGCGGTCGCCGAACTATCGGTGATGGTGCCGCCACCGGTGGCCGATATGGACCCGTTGGCGCCGTCGTAGCCAGAGTCCCCGCCGACGGCCGCACCGCCATTACTTCCTTCGGCCGAACCACCATCGATGGAGCTTCCGGCACCGTCCGCGTTGACATCGGCGTAGCCGCCGGTACCGCCGTGGGCGCCGGCCTCGGTGGTGGTGCCGTCAGACCCGTCACCACCGGCACCGCCGGTGGCAGTGCTGTTGGTGACGACGCCGCCGTTGGTGCCCTCAACGCGGGCGCCGCCACCACCGCCACCGCCACCGCCGCCGTAGCCGGGTCCGGTGCCGTCAGCGGTAGCGCCGGTTCCACCGGTTCCGCCGGTTCCGGCTACCGCACCGGCACCGATCTCGGCACCGTCTCCACCGTTACCACCGTTGCCGCCGTTTCCGTTGTCGCCTCCGTCGGTTCCGGTGCCGCCACGACCACCGGTCCCACCGGTGCCACCAGTCTGTGCGTGGTTGTTGACGACTCCCTGACCTTCACCGCCGTGACCGCCGCGACCACCGGTGCCGCCATTGCCGCCCCCGACGCCGCCGATACCGGAACCACCCTCGCCGCCGGCACCGCCGTCGCCGCCGGTTCCGGCCCGGTCGCCGAGGCCTCCGCCACCGCCGTAGCCACCGATGCCTCCGTTACCGCCATCGCCGCCGGTGCTGTCGGCACCGTCCGTGCCTGCCGCGCCGTTACCCGCACCGCCAGTGCCGACAGCWCCGGCTTCACCACCGGTCGCGGCGCCGCCGCCCTTGCCGCCGGAGCCCCCGTTCCCAGCCGCCTGAGTGCCATCGCCGTCACCGCCGTTGCCGCCGACACCGCCGACACCACCGGAACCGGCGTTACCGCCGTCACCGGCGTCGCCGCCGACACCGGTTGCGGAGTTGCCGCCGGCACCACCCTTGCCGCCGGCACCACCCGCACCGGCGTTACCGCCGTTACTGCCGGATTCGCCGCTGCCAACCAGCGCGTTGTAGCCGGCACCACCGTCACCACCGGCGCCACCGGCGCCGGCGTTGCCACCGTCGCCGCCATCACCGGCAAGCGAGCCGCCGGCACCACCCTGGCCACCGTTGCCGCCGGCGCCGCCGACACCGCCTTGGGTGCCGTCGGTGCTGCTGTCGGTGCCGACGTCGCCGACGAGACCGGTGGCGCCACCACCACCCTGGCCGCCGTTGCCACCGTTACCGTGATCGCCACCGTCACCACCGGCACCACCGTGGCCGCCTGCGGTCCCCGGCACCGCGCCTAGATCGCCGGCTGCGTCATAACCGTCGCCACCCTTACCGCCGTTGCCGCCGCTGGTCGGCGCTGCGCCGTCCGTGCCGGCACCACCTGACACCGCGCCGGAACCCGCGCTGCCTGCCGCGCCTCCGGTACCGACGTTGCCGCCGTCACCGCCGTTGCCGCCGTCGGGGTTGGTGGCGTCGCCATCTGCTCCATCGCCGCCGTTACCCGCCGCGCCACCAGCGCCACCGTTACCTGCGTTTCCGCCAGTACCGGTCGCGCCACCAGAGCCGCCGTTACCGCCGATACCACCGGCGCCACCACTGCTGCCGTCCTCACCGTTGTCGCCCGCGGCAACACCGTTCTGACCGGTGTAGCCGGCACCGCCCGCACCACCGGTACCGCCGTTACCGCCGTCGCCATCGATGGCGTTCGGACCAACGACGTTGGCGCCACCGGCACCACCATTACCGCCGTTACCACCGGCGCCACCCTTGCCGCCGTCGACGCCGAGAGTGCCTTGGGTGCCGGTGAAGCCGTTACCGCCGTCGCCGGCGTCGCCGCCGGCACCCGCGGTGCCGTTGGCACCGTCGGCGGCCTTACCACCCAAACCGGTGCCACCGAGGCCGCCGGCGGCGGCGTTACCGCCGTCACCACCACTGCCGCCGTCGAAGCCGTCGATGTGCCCGGCGTTGCCGTTGGCGCCCGTAGCACCGTTGCCGCCCTGGCCGCCGGACCCACCGGCACCACCGGCGGCACCGAGGCCCTGGGTGCCG
>NZ_UWOA01000084.1:0-10442 GCF_900604305.1 Mycobacterium sp. P7213 | reverse complement strand
GCGGCGCGGCCGGCAACGGCGGCCAGGCGATTGGCGTCGGGGGCACCGGCGGGACCGGCGGCCACGGGGGCGCCGGCGGCCACGGGGTCGGCTTCGGCGGTGACGGCGGCAACGGCGGCGCGGGCGGAAACGGGGGCGATGGAGCTACCCCCGGCGCGGGCGGGCCTGGCGGCGCCGCCGGCCCGGGCACCGTCCACGGGCAAGCCGGCAACCAAGGCACCCCGGGCCAGCCGGGCGACGCGTCCTGATCGGGCCCTGACGGGCCGGCATCACGCCGAGTACTTGGCCACCAGCTCGTTCTTGTAGAGCTTGCCGGTGTCGGTGCGCGGCAGCTGCTCCTCGAACGCGATCGACCGCGGACATTTGTAGTGCGCCAAGCGGTCCCGCACCCAGTCGAGTAGTTCTGCGGCGAACGCAGGCGTGGCGTCGGCGGGGTCGACGGTCTGCACGGCCGCCTTCACACTCTGGCCCATCTCGTCGTCGGGGATCCCGAACACGGCCGCGTCCAACACCTTCGGGTGCGTGATCAACAGGTTCTCCGCTTCCTGCGGGTAGATGTTCACCCCGCCGGAGATGATCATGTGGTGGCGCCGGTCGGTGAGGTACAGGTAGCCCTCATCATCGAGGTAGCCGACGTCTCCGACGGTCGTCCAGCCTTGCGCGTGGCGCGATTTCGCGGTCTTGTCCGGATCGTTGAGGTACTCGAAAGCGTTCCCGCCCTCGAAGTAGATCTCGCCGGCCTCGCCGGCCGGCAACTCATTGCCGTCCTCATCGAGAATGTGCACCGCACCGAACATCGCCTTGCCCACCGAGCCGGGATGCTTCAGCCATTCGTCGGCACTGATCAGCGTCGAGCCGTGCGCCTCCGATGAGGCGTAGTACTCATCGACGATCGGCCCCCACCACTCGATCATCTGCTGCTTGATCTCCACCGGGCACGGAGCGGCGGCGTGCATGACCCGCTTGAGGCTGGAGACGTCATACGAATCCCGCACTTCGGCAGGCAGTTTCAGCATCCGGGTGAAGTGTGCGGGCACAAACTGCCCGTGGGTGACCCGATAGCGCTGGATGGCTTCGAGCGCGGACTCGGCGTCGAACTTCTCCATGACAACCGTGGTCAGCCCGGCCGCCTGCACTTGCATGGACCACACCGACGGCGCGGTGTGATACAGCGGAGCGGGACTCAGATAGACCGAACCCGGGCCCATCCATACCGAGACCAGCATCGCCATCAGCCCCGGCACCTCGGTCGGAGGCAGATGCGGCAGCGGACGTTTGATGCCCTTGGGCCGCCCGGTGGTGCCCGACGAGTACTGCAGCAGATCACCTTCGATCTCATCGGCAATGGGTGTCTCCGGCTGGTCGGCAACGCATTCCGGGTAGCGCTGCCAGCCGTCCAGGTCACCATCGGCGATCAGCAGCAGCTCGGGCAGGCCGGCCGGCAAGTGCTCAGCGAGGTCGGCGCAGGTCTGGCGCAGCGCAGCCGAGCCGATGATCGCCTTGGCGTTGCTGTTGTCGATGATGTACGCGGCTTCGGCAGCTGTCAGATGAGTGTTGATCGGCACGTAGTACAGGCCGCTGCGCCGTGCCGCCCACATCGCCGCGTGGATGTGCTCGTTGTTCTCCATGATGATCGCGACGACATCGCCCTCCACCAGCCCTGCGGCGCGGAAGAAGTGCGCCAGCCGGTTCGCCCGGGCTTCCAGCTCAGCGAAGGTGACGACGATGCCGGAGGGGTGCAGGATGATGGCCGGGTTCTCGGCTTCGAGGTGCTCGCGAATCTGCATGGGCTGACTGTACTGGGGCCAAACTTGACGGCTGTCAAGTGGGGGCGTCAGGGACGCGAACCGTCCCCGCACCCGGAGAATGCAGAACCGCACCCGGGGAATCCCCCTGGGTGCGGTTCTGCGAAGTGCTCGAAACCGGGCTACTAGCCCAGGCGCTGCTTGAGTGCCTCGAACTCGTCGCGCAGCCCGGTGGGCAGCTTGTCGCCGATGAACTCGAACCACTCCTCGATCAGCGGCAGCTCCGCGCGCCATTCGTCGGCGTCAACGATCAGCGCCTGATCCACGTCGGCGGCGGCCACGTCCAGCCCATCCAAGTCCAGGTCGGCAGCGCTGGGCACGGTGCCGATCGGGGTCTCCTGGCCGCCGGCATTGCCCTCGACCCGCTCGACGATCCACTTCAGCACCCGGCTGTTCTCGCCGAAGCCCGGCCACAGGAAGCGGCCGTCGTCGCCGCGACGGAACCAGTTGACGAAGAACACCTTGGGCAGCTTCGACTCGTCGGAGTGCTTGCCGGTGTCGATCCAGTGCTGCATGTAGTCGCCGGCGTTGTAGCCGATGAACGGCAGCATCGCCATCGGGTCGCGGCGCACCTTGCCCACCGTGCCCTCGGCGGCCGCGGTCTGCTCGCTGCCCATGGTGGCGCCGATAAAGACGCCGTGCTGCCAGTCGCGGGCCTGACTCACCAGCGGCACCGTGGTCTTGCGACGGGCGCCGAACAGGATTGCCGAGATCGGCACGCCCTGCGGGTCGTCCCACTCCGGCGCGAGGATCGGGCACTGCGACATCGGGGTGCAGTACCGCGAGTTCGGGTGAGCGGCAGGGGTTTCCGACTCGGGCGTCCAGTCGTTGCCCTTCCAGTCGGTCAGGTGCGCCGGGGTCTCCCCGCCGATGCCCTCCCACCACACATCGTTGTCATCGGTGTGGCCGACGTTGGTGTAGACGGTGTTTCCACGCTCCAGCGTGATCATCGCGTTCGGGTTGGAGCTGCGGCTGGTGCCCGGAGCCACGCCGAAGAAGCCCGCTTCCGGGTTCACCGCGTAGAGCCGGCCGTCCTTGCCGAACCGCATCCACGCGATGTCGTCGCCGAGGGTCTCGGCACGCCAGCCCGGGATGGTCGGCTGGATCATCGCCAGGTTGGTCTTGCCGCAGGCCGAGGGGAACGCCGCCGCCACGTAGTAGGCCTTGTTCTCCGGCGAGATCAGCTTGAGGATCAGCATGTGCTCGGCCAGCCAGCCCTCGTCGTGGGCCATCGCCGACGCGATCCGCAGCGCGTAGCACTTCTTGCCCAACAGCGCGTTGCCGCCGTAACCCGAGCCGTAGCTCCAGATCTCGCGGGTCTCCGGGAAGTGGGTGATGTACTTCTCGGAGTTGCACGGCCACGGCACGTCCTGCTCGCCTTCGGCCAGCGGGGCGCCGACCGAGTGCAGACCCTTGACATAGGCGCCGTCGGTGCCGATCTTCTCCAGCGCCGCGGTGCCCATCCGGGTCATCACCTTCATCGAGGCCACCACGTAGGGCGAGTCGGTGATCTCGACGCCCAGCTTGGGGTCCTCGGCGCCCAGCGGGCCCATGCAGAACGGGATGACGTACATGGTGCGACCGCGCATGCAACCGCGGTACAGCTCGGTCATGGTGGCCCGCATCTCGTCCGGGTCCATCCAGTTGTTGGTGGGGCCGGCCCCTTCCTGGGTGCGGCTACAGATGAAGGTGCGTGACTCGACCCGCGCGACGTCGGCCGGGTCGGAGAGCGCCAGGTAGGAGTTGGGCTTCTTCTTTTCGTCGAGCTTGACCGCGGCGCCGGACTCGACCAGCAGGCCCATCAGCCGGTTCCATTCCTCCTCGGAACCGTCGGACCATTCCACCCGGTCGGGCTGGGTGAGCTCCGCGACCTCCCGAACCCAGGCCAACAACTCACCATGCTTCGTCGGGGCGGTGTCCAGACCGGGAATGGTCGCTGAGGTCATTGAGCTCTCCTGTGTAACCTGTGTCACTCGGTGGCGTTGCCGCAGCTGCGCGCCGCTGTCACCTCTTATACCGTCATTAAATAAGAGATTACCGTCAATAGCTACACGGATCGAAACAATCGCAACTCGAGCTATCTGTCGCCCGTGACGGCAGCCTCTACCGGGCCTGATTCACCCAGCTCATGGGGCGGTCCCAGCTTCGCCTCTCCTCCGTCGAGCCTCGCTGAATCGCCCAGCTCAGCGCGCACATTCTCCAACACCCGCCGCAACGACGGCAGCCTGCGATCACGTACCGCGGCAGCGCGGGCGGCGGCGGCCACGTGCTCCCGCAGTTCCCGGTCCAATGCGGCGACCCGGTCGGCGACGCGCGCGGCCTCGGTCTCGTTGTGTCCGGCAAGTTCGGCGGTGAGCACCGACTCGGCGGCCACCACCCGCAGGGCCACCAGCTCCTGCACCGAGGACCGCACCGCGCTGGTGGCCTGTCCCACCCACCGATCGAGCACCACCCGGTCGCGCAACAGCCCCCGAATCCTGACCACCCACACCGTGGCCGCCACCCCGGCGATGGCGCATCCGGCCGCACCCAGCGCGGCCAGTCCGGGCGCGAGGTGGGCGAAGAGCCGGCTCAAGGTCAACGCCACGCCCAGCCCAAAACCGATTCCCAGCACCGCCATCAACTGGGTCTCCAACAGTCGGGACTCCAGCGGTGGCTTGCCCGAGTCGACCTGCGGCACCGGCACCGCCGCTCCGGCCGGCATTTCGGGTGCGACCAGCCCCAGTTCCTGGGCGACATCGGCCAAATGCTCGGTGATTCCCTGGTCGACCTCGGTCACCACTTCGGTCAGCCGGGCGTGGACATAGGACTCGAACGCCGCCCACCGGCGGCGCGTCATGCCCGCTGCGTCTTCGCCCAACTCGCCGCGCACCGAGGCGCATCGCTTGGCGGCGAAGTAGGACAGTTGCACGCGGGCCGCGGCGATGCGGCTGCGCAACGCGATCACGCGCTCCGATTTCGACATTCGCCGCTGCCGCACCACCTCGTCACGCTGCTCCTGCAGTTGCGCCACCCGGGTGCGGCGGCCTGCCGCGCGGGCGTCGCGGTCGATGCGATCGGCGTCGGTGCGCAGCTGAAACTCCCACGAGCGCAGCCGGTTACGACGCTGAGCATCGCCGTCCTCGAGCTGTCTGGTCAGTTCCGCGATCAGGTCGTCGACCCGCGGGTCGCCGCGCTGCGGTGCCGCGGCCGCCCCCACCCACGCCACGTTGCGGTAGCGCGGCGCGTGGCCGGAGAGGGTTTCGCGGGCCGCTGTCTGCATCTCGCGCCACTGCCGGTGGACGTCGATCTTGGAAATCACGCCGATCACCACATCGGTGTGAGGGGTCACCGCATCGAGCAGCGCGCAGTCCGACTCCGTCAGTGCGGCGGCGGCAGACACCACGAACACCACCGCCAGCGGCACCTCCCCCGGCGCCAGGTCGGTGGCTTCCATCACCAGCCGCTGCGGCATCCGGTCGGCCAGGGCGTGCGTCATCGCGCTGACCCCGGCCAGCCAGGGGCCGGTCACCGCCACCACGTCGCAGCGCCGCACCGGCGGTGGAAGCACGTCGGGAGCGACCTCAGCGACCAGGGCGTCGACCCCGGTGATCGGGKCCGCCTCGGCCGATCCGCCACCCTCGGCGGTCATGGGCGGCCCCGCGTCGCGGCCCAGGCCCGCAGCGATCCCCGAGCGATGTCGGCGGCGCAGGCCCGCCGGGCGGCGCTGACCGGTGCGCTGCGGTGACTCTGCCAGCGACGGGCCCGCGCCAGCGCCGGTTCCTCCGGCAGCTCGATCGCGGCCGCCGCCGCGGTCAGCCGAGCGGAGACCGTCGCATCACGGTTCAGGAATTCGTCGATGCGGCTGTCTCCGACTGCCATCGCCTCCAGCCGGATCACCGCCTCCGACATCCGACGGTGGTGAACGGCAGCGCTCATCACCTGCAGCCGGGCGACGACACGATCGACACCGCTGAGCCGGCGTAACCGGGCGCGGGCCTGCGACAGGGTGCCGTTGCTTCCGGCCAGGTCGAGCAGTGCCGCGATCCCGGAGAGGTCGACGGTGGCGCACAGCCGCTCGCGGGTCTGACGCGGCACCGGGTGCGGACCGCTCACGAACTGCTCGGCGCAGCGCAGATCGGCGGGCCGGGCGGCCACGCAGCCCAGCGCCTCCCACAGTGCCCGGTCCAGCCCACCGCCGAGTGCGGCCAGCGCGAACATCGCCGACATCGGTTGCACCGGCACCGGCATCGTGGCGGCACCGTGCCCGCGCAGGTCGGCCTTGTTCAGCACCGCCAGCACCGGGTGCCGCCGCATGGCATGCAGGGCGGCGATGTCCTCGGGCTTGACCGCCTCGGCGACCACATAAACGGCCAGCTCGGCGATTTCGGTCCCAGCGGGCTGCTCGGCGATGCTCAGCCCGGCGGCGGCCAGCGCCGCGGCGACGGTGCGCCGGCCGACACCGCGGCGGCCACGCACCGCGACCTGCAGGGGCGCGGTGATGGCTGCGGCGATTTCCGCCAGTCGGGGGTCGGAGTGCTGCGTGGCCAGCGCGGTCAGCTCGTCGGCGAAGAGCTGGTGCCCCTGTGTCACGACCCTGCCTCCCCGCGCAATCGGCTCCGGGGGCCATGGTGTCAGCTGCTCCGCGGCGACGCGAGTCACCCTCCCCAGGGCGACTTGGCCGCGCCGACGGGCCGCGCTAAGCAACTGTTGGGTATCAATGTGGACCGCGAAGTGGGTACAGATGCATCCATGGGCCACCATGGACTGATGCATGCGCCGCGCGACGTCGAGTCAGCATCAGACGTCACTGGCGTCGACACCCCGGCTCCACGCCGTTTCCGCAACTTCAGCGTCCGCTACCGGCACTCCGCGCTGTCGGACGGTCAGCGCCAGACCTGGGAGCGGCTCTGGCCCGACCTGGGCGCCGATGTGGTGCCGCCCGACGGTCCCCACCATCGCCCCCAGCCCCTGGATCCGCACCGCTGGTTCGGTCGCGATGCACCCGTGGTGCTCGAGATCGGCTGCGGAGCCGGCACCTCGACGGTAGCGATGGCGCAGGCCGAACCGGACCTGGACGTGCTGGCTGTCGAGATATATGAGCGCGGGCTGGCGCAACTGTTGTGCGCGATCGACCGCGAGGGACTGGGCAATATCCGGCTGCTGCGCGGCGACGGCCTCGATGTGTTGGAGTACCTGATCGCCCCGGCTTCGCTGATCGGGGTGCGCGTCTTCTTCCCCGACCCGTGGCCCAAGGCCCGGCACCACAAGCGGCGGCTGTTGCAGCCGGCCACCATGGCCCTGATCGCCGATCGGTTGCAGCCCGGCGGGGTGCTGCACGCGGCCACCGACCATGCCGACTACGCGGTGCAGATCGCCGAGTCCGGCGACGGTGAGCCGGGCCTTCGCCGGGTGGCCGGCCCTCTCGTCGACGTCCGCCTACCTATCTCGGTCGCTCGCCCCACCACCAAGTACGAGGCGAAGGGCCGCGATGCGGGCAGCGTGATCAACGAGTTCGTCTGGGTGCGGGCCTGATGACCAGCCCCGACCTGCGGGCTGGAGTGGACGGCGAGCCGACCGGGACCGAACCGACCGCCGAGGGGACGCCCACGCAGCGGGTGCTGCTGGTCTGGGACGCCCCGAACCTGGACATGGGCCTGGGCGCGATCCTGGGCCGTCGTCCGACCGGCGTGGAGCGGCCCCGCTTCGACGCACTGGGCCGCTGGCTGCTCAGCCGCACCGCGGAGGTGGCGGCGTCGCATCCGCAGCTCAAGGTGGAGCCGGAGGCGACCGTATTCACCAACATCGCCCCGGGCAGCGCCGACGTCGTCCGGCCCTGGGTCGAAGCGTTGCGTAACGTGGGTTTTGCAGTCTTCGCCAAGCCGAAGATCGATGAGGACAGTGATGTCGATTCCGACATGCTCGAACACATCGCGCTGCGGAAAGAACAGGGACTGGTGGCGGTGGCGGTCGCCTCCGCCGATGGCCAGGCGTTCCGGGAACCGCTGGAAGAACTCTGCGGTCTGGGCATAGCCGCCTCTGTGCTCGGATTTCGCGAACATGCGAGCTGGGCGCTAGCCTCGGATACCTTGGAGTTCGTCGACCTGGAGGACATCCCTGGTGTGTTCCGGGAGCGGCTGCCGCGGATCAGCCTTGATTCGCTGCCGGAACAGGGGGCGTGGCTCCAGCCGTTCCGGCCGCTGAGCTCACTGCTTACCTCGCGAGAGTGACAACTGGAGAGCCTGAAGTCAGGGAAGCGCGAGTCCGAAAGATGTCTCCACAGACCTTAGTAAGGAGCGTATAGGTGTTCGCCTGGTGGGGTCGAACTGTATACCGCTACCGGTTCATCGTAATCGGCGTGATGGTGGCGCTCTGCCTGGGTGGCGGCGTCTACGGAATGAGCCTGGGCGACCACGTCACCCAGAGCGGCTTCTACGACGAGGGCAGCCAGTCGGTGCAGGCGTCGATCGCCGGCGACGAGGTCTACGGCCGGGACCGCACCAGCCATGTGGTGGCGGTCTTCACCGCGCCCAAGGGCGAGACGGTCGACGACCCGGAATGGTTCGACGCGGTCAAGAACGGGCTCAACAAGGTCAAGAACGACCACCCCGATCAGATCATGAGCTGGGTCGGCTACTTCACCAATCCCGAGGCGCTGGCCAATATGGCCGACCCGGAGAAGAAGCACGCGTTCGCGTCGATCCAGATCAAGGGCGACGACGACGACACCATCCTCAAGAATTACCAGGCTGCCGAGTCGGACCTGCAGAAGCTCGACGGCGGCAAGGTCGAACTCGGCGGTCTGCAGCCGATCGCCAGTGAACTGACCGGCACCATCGCCACCGACCAGCAGCGCATGGAGGTGCTGGCACTTCCGCTGGTCGCCGTGGTGCTGTTCTTCGTGTTCGGCGGGGTGGTCGCGGCCAGCCTGCCGGTGATCGTCGGCGGGTTGAGCATCGCCGGAGCCACCGGCATCCTGCGCTTCGCCGCCATGTTCGGGCCGATCAACTTCTTCGCCCAGCCGGTGGTCTCGCTGATCGGTCTGGGTATCGCGATCGACTACGGGTTGTTCGTGGTGAGCCGATTCCGTGAGGAGATCGCCGAGGGCTACGACACCGAAGCGGCGGTCCGCCGGTCGGTGATGACGGCCGGACGCACGGTGGTGTTCTCGGCGGTGCTGATCATCGTCTCGGGTGCCAGTCTGCTCGTGCTGCCGCAAGGATTCGTCAAGGCGATCACGTATGCCATCTTCGCCTCTGTGGGCCTGGCCGCGCTGCTGTCGATCACCTTGCTGCCGGCCATCCTGGGCGTGCTGGGCAAGAACGTGGACGCGCTCGGGGTGCGCACCCTCTACCGGGTGCCGATCCTGCGGGACTGGGAGATCCACAACCGCATCATCGGCTGGCTCGCCGAGAAGACCCAGAAGACCAAGACCCGCGAAGAAGTCGAGGCCGGGTTCTGGGGCAAGCTGGTCAACTTCGTCATGCAGCGACCGCTGGCGTTCGCGATCCCGATCGTGATCGCGATGATCCTGTTGATCATCCCGCTGGGGAAGTTGTCGTTCGGCGGGATGAGCGAGAAGTATCTGCCGCCGGACAACACCGCCCGGGTTGCCCAAGAGCACTTCGACGAGATCTTCCCCGGCTTCCGCACCGAGAAGCTGACCCTGGTGATCAAGAGCGATTCCGACAAGCCGGTCACCGACCAGCAGGTCGCCGATATCCGCAACCGCGCGATGGCGATCAACGGGTTCGTCGTTCCCGACGACGATCCGGCCGAGATGTGGAAGGAGCGCCCCTACCTTCCGGGGGCCTCGAAAGACCACTCCGTCCGGGTGATCGAGAACGGCTTGGTCAACCGCAACGACGCCGCGCAGAAGATCAAGGCGCTGCGCGCCATGAGCACACCCAAGGGTCTGGACGTGCTGGTCGGCGGGACACCAGCGCTCGAGCAGGACAGCATCCATGCGCTAGTTGCTCAGGGACCGTTGATGCTGGCGATCTTGCTGATCACCACGACGCTGCTGATGTTCCTGGCGTTCGGGTCACTGGTGCTGCCATTGAAAGCAGCCGTGATGAGCGCGTTGACGCTGGGCTCGACGATGGGCATTTTGACCTGGATGTTCGTCGACGGGCACGGCGCCGGCCTGCTGAACTTCACCCCGACGCCACTGATGGTGGTGGTCATCGCGCTGGTCGTTGCGGTGGGCTGGGGTCTGGCCACCGACTACGAGGTGTTCCTGGTCTCCCGGATGGTCGAGGCACGAGAATCCGGGATGTCGACCACCGAGGCGATCCGGATCGGCACGGCCACAACCGGCCGGCTGATCACCGCTGCCGCGCTGATCCTCGCCGTGGTTGCCGCGTCGTTCGTGTTCTCCGACCTGGTGATGATGAAGTACCTGGCGTTCGGTCTGATGGCGGCACTGCTGCTGGATGCCACCGTGGTCCGGATGTTCCTGGTGCCGTCGGTGATGAAGCTGCTCGGCGACGACTGCTGGTGGGCGCCCCGCTGGATGAAGCGCCTGCAGAACCGGATCGGTCTGGGCGAGATCCGGCTGCCCGACGAGCGGCGCCGGGTGACCCGCCGTCCCGCGACGGCAACTGTCGCGCCGGCCCCCGCCGGTGCGGCAGCCCCGCGCCCGACCCACGACCCGAC
>NZ_UWOA01000082.1:0-11110 GCF_900604305.1 Mycobacterium sp. P7213 | reverse complement strand
CGGCTGAGATGAACGGGTATGCGGGCACGTTGCAGGCGGTGGGTGCTGACATTGCCAGTGAGCAGGCGGCGTTGTCGGCGGCGTGGCAGGGCGATACGGGTATGACGTATCAGGCGTGGCAGGCGCAGTGGAATCAGGCGATGGAGGAGTTGGTGCTTGCCTATCGGGCAATGGCCTCCACCCATGAGACCAACACCTTGATGATGAACGCGCGCGACACCGCCGAAGCCGCCAAGTGGGGCTGACGGAGCGCAAGCTCTGGCCTGTCACGCCTGGCTTCGGGGGCATTCTTCGGGCGATCCGCGACGCGCACCCCGGCGTAGGGTCCTTGGAATGCCTCTAATGCGTAGTGACGGTGACAGCTGGGACATCACCACCAGCGTCGGGTCGACGGCCTTGTTCGTGGCCACTGCCCGGGCCCTGGAGGCCGCCAAACCCGATCCGGTGGCGGTCGATCCGTATGCGGAGCTGTTCTGCCGGGCTGTCGGCGGGGACTGGGCGGCCGTGCTGGACGGCAAACTGCCCGACCACGAGCTGTTGTCCAGTGAGTTCGGGCAGCACTTCGTCAATTTCCAGGGCGCGCGCACCCGGTACTTCGACGACTACTTCAGCGGTGTCGTCGACGCCGGGGTGCGCCAGGTGGTGATGCTGGCGGCCGGACTGGACTCCCGCGCCTTCCGGTTGTCCTGGCCCGACGAGACAACGATCTTCGAGTTGGACCAGCCGCAAGTCCTCGGCTTCAAGAGTTATGTGCTGTCGCAGCGCGGCATCCGTCCCAAGGCCGAGCGGCGTGAGGTCGCGGTCGATCTGCGCGAGGACTGGCCGCAGGCGCTGCGTGACGCCGGCTTCGACCCCGCCCAGCCCTCAGCCTGGATCGCCGAGGGCCTGTTGATCTACCTGCCCGCTGTCGCTCAGGAGCAGCTGTTCACCGGTGTCGATGGCCTTGCCGCTTCGGGCAGTCACGTCGCGGTCGAGGACGGCGCCCCGATGCCCCAGGACGCCTATGAAGCCGCGGTTGCGGCCGAAGTCGAGGCAGGCGACGACACCCGCATCTTCCATCGGCTGGTCTACAACGAGCAGCACGCGCCTGCGGATCAGTGGTTCGGTGCTCGCGGCTGGACCGCGGCGGTGACACCCCTGGCCGATTGCCTGCGCCAGTTGGGCCGTCCCGTCCCGGAGCCGGACACCCAGGCCGGTCAGATGATCTTGCGGAACTCCCTGATGTGGGCGGTCAAGAGTTAGGAGCGGTCAGCGACCGCGGCGAGAACCGCTGTGGAAGCCGAACCGCGCATGCGGTAGCGTGCGGAACAATCGAAAATGATTTTCAATAAGGAGTCGGTGATGGGTTGGAACGACGTCGGCGCGCCAGCGTCCCGTTTGTGGGCTGAAAAGCCGCCTGCGGGAGTGATGGAAGTCGCCTGCCGACCGTCTCGATCGATCTCGACAGTTAGCTTATGCAATGCTAACTTCAGCCGGGTTGGTGCAGTCAAGAACAGTGAAGGGGCGAGCCACGCATGAACAACGGTGATGCGGCTCTGCTGGCCCCGCAACCCCGGGTCGACGAGGAAACCCTCAGCCGGTTCGCCACCTGCTGTCGAGCTCTCGGCATCGAGGTCTACCAGCGCAAACGTCCTGCCGACCTGACGGCGGCCCGTACTGGCTTCGCGGCGCTGACCCGGATCGCGCACGAGCAGTGCGACGCCTGGATCGGCCTTGCCGCCGCCGGCGACCAGTCGCCGCGGGTGCTCGCGGCCGTCTCGCAGACCGCCGCCAGTGCCGGCGCCCTGCAGCGGCGCCTGGACCTTCAGCAGGGTGCGCTCGGGTTCCACTACGACACCGGGCTATACCTGAAGTTGCGCGCCACCGAAGCCGACGACTTCCACCTGGCGCACGCCGCGCAGCTGGCGATGGCCGGCCGGTGCGCCGAGGCGAACGCGGTGGTCGCCGAGATCGCCCAGCGGCGTCCCGACTGGAATGACGTTCGCTGGATGGCGATCGCGGTGAACCACCACGCCGGCCGCTGGTCGGACATGGTCAAGCTGCTGACTCCGATCGTCAACGACCCGGACCGAGACGAGTTGTTCACCCACGCCGCGAAGATCGCGCTGGGGATCGCGCTGGCGCGCCTGGGCATGTATGCCCCGGCGTTGTCGTACCTGGAGGAGCCGGACGGGCCTATCGCGGTCGCCGCCACCGACGGCGCCTTGGCCAAGGGACTGATCCTGCGGGCCCAAGACGACGAGGAATCCGCAGCCGAAGTGCTGCAGGACCTCTATGCCGCCAACCCGGAGAACGAGCAGGTTCAACATGCCTTGTTGGACCACAGTTTCGGGATCGTCACGACCACCGCGGCCCGGATCGAGGCCCGAACCGACCCCTGGGACCCCAACACGGAGCCGAGCGCCGAGGACTTCGTCGACCCGTCGGCCCACGAACGCAAGGCCGAACTGCTGGCCGAGGCGGAGCGTGAACTCGGCGAGTTCATCGGGCTGGCCGAGGTCAAGAACCAGGTGCAGCGACTCAAGAGCTCGGTGGCCATGGAAGTGGTGCGCAAGCAGCACGGCCTGGCCGTCGGCCAGCGCACCCACCACCTGGTCTTCGCCGGTCCGCCCGGGACCGGTAAGACCACCATCGCGCGCGTGGTGGCCAAGATCTACTGCGGCCTGGGCCTGCTGAAAAAAGAGAACATCAAAGAGGTGCACCGTGCCGACCTGATCGGTCAGCACATCGGTGAGACCGAGGCCAAGACCAACGCCATCATCGACAGTGCTCTCGACGGTGTGCTGTTCCTCGATGAGGCATACGCCCTGGTGGCCACCGGCGCCAAGAACGACTTCGGACTGGTCGCCATCGACACGCTGCTGGCGCGGATGGAGAACGACCGCGACCGGCTGGTGGTGATCGTCGCCGGTTACCGGGCCGACCTGGACCGGTTCTTGGACACCAACGAAGGTCTGCGGTCGCGTTTCACCCGCAGCATCGACTTCCCGTCCTACCAGCCGCCGGAGCTGGTCGAGATCGCGCACAAGATGGCCGAGCAACGCGACAGCCGTTTCGAGCAGTCCGCACTCGAAGAGATGGAGGCGCTGTTCGGTCAGCTGGCCCAGGCGTCGCACCCCGACGCCAACGGCGTCGCCCGGCGCAGCCTGGACATCGCCGGCAACGGCCGGTTCGTGCGAAACCTCGTCGAACGCTCCGAGGAGGAGCGCGAATTCCGGCTTGACCATTCCGAACAATCCGGCACCGGACTGTTCACCGATGAGGAGCTCATGACCATTACGACCGAAGATGTTCGTAACTCGGTGGCGCCGTTGCTGCGTGGCCTGGGCCTGGAGGCCAAGGCATGAGCGCGGCCCAATCCGACCGGCCCGATGACGAGCGGCGATCGTTCGCGTCACGGACCCCGGTCAACGAGAATCCCGACCGGGTCGAGTACCGGCGCGGTTTTGTCACCAAGCATCAGGTCAGCGGCTGGCGTTTCGTCATGCGGCGCATCGCCTCCGGCGTAGCCCTGCACGACACCCGGATGCTCGTCGAACCACTGCGGTCCCAAGCGCGTGCGGTGCTGATGGGACTGCTGGTGCTGGCCACCGTCGCCGCCGGCTGCTTCGTCTTCACCCTGATCTGGCCCAACAGCGCGGCCAAAGACGACCCGGTGCTGGCAGACAAGTCCACCTCCGCGCTGTATGTGCGCGTCGGCGACCAGCTGCACCCGGTGCTGAACCTGACCTCCGCCCGCCTGATCGCCGGCCGGCCGGTCAACCCGACCGTGGTGAAAAGCACTGCGCTGGACAAGTTCGCCCGCGGCAACCTGATCGGCATCCCCGGGGCCCCAGAACGCATGGTGCAAAGCAGCTCCCATGACGCCGACTGGACGGCGTGCGACTCGGTGACCGGCTCGACTGCCGGGGTCACAGTGATCGGTGGCCCGTTGGACTCCAACGGATCCCGTGCCGGTGCGCTCGAAGCGCAGCATGCGGTGCTGGCCGACAA
This sequence comes from Mycobacterium sp. P7213, assembly GCF_900604305.1. Lineage (NCBI taxonomy): Bacteria > Bacillati > Actinomycetota > Actinomycetes > Mycobacteriales > Mycobacteriaceae > Mycobacterium > Mycobacterium sp. P7213. Next base: position 7,117 of record NZ_UWOA01000082.1, on the reverse strand, counting down.
CGGTGCCGGCGCATGGCTGCTGTGGGACGGCAAGCGCAGCCGGATCGACCTGGCCGACCACGCCATCACCGGTGCCCTGGGTCTGGGCGAGCGGGGTTCGGCGGTGCCCACCCCGCGCCCGATCGCCACCGGCCTGTTCAACGCGATCCCGGAGGCGCCGGCCCTGGTGGCGCCGGTGATCCCCGGCGCCGGCGGCAAGCCGGCATACGACCTGCCCTCGGCCGCGCCGGTGGGCGCAGTTGTGGCGGCGCACTCGCTGGACGGCAACGCGCAAAGCACCCTGCGTTATTACGCGGTGCTGGAGGATGGTTTGCAGCCGATTTCTGGTGTGGTGGCGGCGGTGTTGCGTAATACGGATTCGCAGGGTTTGGAGCGGCCGCCGGTGTTGGGTGCTGATGATGTTGCGCGGCTGCCGGTTTCGCGGCAGTTGGATGTGTCGCGTTTCCCGGAGCAGCCGGTCAGGGTGGTTGATGCGGTGTCGGCGCCGGTGACGTGCGCGCATTGGAGCAAGCCGGCTGGGGCGAGTACGAGTTCGTTGACGTTGTTGTCGGGTTCGGCGTTGCCGTTGCGTGAGGGTGTGCAGACCTTGGATCTGGTGGGTGCGGGAGTGGGCGGCACTGCCGCACGCGTCGCGTTGACGCCGGGCTCGGGTTATTTTGCTCAGAGTGTCAACAGTGACCCGGCGGCCAACGCCAGCGCGGGCCCGCTGTTTTGGATTTCGGATACCGGTGTGCGCTATGGCATCAACACCGAGGCCGGCACCAATGGTGGCGAGGGAGACACTATTTCGGCGCTTGGTTTGAGTGGGCCGGCGTTGCCGATTCCGTGGTCGGTGTTGTCGCAGTTTGCTGTTGGTCCTGCTTTGTCGCGCAGTGATGCGTTGTTGGCTCATGATGGGTTGGCGCCGGATGCGCGTCCGGGTCGTCGTGCCACGGCTGGGTTGGGTGGCGTTTCTAGTGTTGGGGAGTCCCGGTGAGTCGTTTGATTTTTGAGGCCCGTCGTCGGTTGCCGGTGCCGCCGGTTGATCGGGGCACGATCACGATTGAGCCGCCGCCGGAGTTGCCGCGGTTGGTTCCGGCGTCGTTTTTGCAGCGGGCGTTGCCGGTGGTGATTGTGATTTTGATTGTGGGCATGGTGATTGCCATGGTCGCGACGGGGATGCGGTTGGTGTCTCCGGTGATGTTGTTCTTCCCGTTTGCGTTGTTGGTGGCGGCGGCCGGTATTTATCGGGGTGGTGATAAGAAGGCCCGCACGGTGGAGGTTGATGCTGAGCGGGCGGATTATCTGCGGTATTTGTCGGTGGTTCGGGACAATATTCGGGGGTCGGCGGCCAAGCAGCGGGCAGCGGCGCTGTGGTCGCATCCGGATCCGGCGGATTTGGTGGCGGTGCCGGGTTCGCGGCGGCAGTGGGAACGCGATCCTCATGATGAGGATTTTTTGGTGGTGCGTACGGGCCGGCATGCGGTGGGGTTGGCCAGTGCGGTGCGGGTGACTGATACCGCTGATGAGATTGATTTGGAGCCGGTCTCGCACAGTGCGTTGCGCAGTTTGTTGGATACCCAGCGCACGGTGCGGGATGTGCCGGTGGGTATGGATTTGGCGAAGCTGTCGCGGATCACGGTTTTGGGTGAGGGCCAGGACGCCGCTGATGAGGTGCGTGCGGCGGTGCGGGCGTGGGTGGCTCAGGCGGTGTGCTGGCATGACCCGACGATGTTGGGGGTGGCGTTGGCGTCACCGGAGTTGGAATCCGATGCGTGGTCGTGGTTGAAGTGGTTGCCGCACACTGATATCGCCGGCCAGGTCGATGGGGTGGGGCCGGCCCGTTATCTGGCGGGCAGTGGTGAGGAATTGGTGTCGTTGTTGGCGCCGGTGTTGGCGGGCCGGCCGGCGTTCACCGGTGAGCCGGCTGAGTCGGGTCGGCATGTGTTGGTGATCATCGATGACCCTGATTTTGATGTGGCGGCCTCGGTGTTGGGGGCAGCCCGCGCCGGGGTGACCGTGATTGCGCGGACGACGGTGGCGCCGAGCCGCGAGCAGTACTCCGATCCGGAGCGTCCGATCCTGCGTATCAGCGCCGGTGGGGGTTCGATTGATCGGTGGCAGTCGGGGGGCTGGGCGCGTTATGTCGATGCCGCCGATTCGTTGGGGGCTGCGCAGGCGGCGCATGTGGCGCGGCGGCTCTCCCGCTGGGATTCCAACCCGACCCATGCCGGGTTGCGGTCGGCGGGCACTCGGGGGGCGACCTTCACCAGCTTGTTGGGCATCAGCGACGCCTCCCGGTTGGATGTGGCGGCATTGTGGTCCCCGCGTAGCCGGGAAGAAGAACTACGGGTGCCGATTGGGGTGACCGCGACCGGGGAGCCGTTGTACTTCGATCTCAAGGATGAGGCCGAGGGCGGGATGGGTCCGCACGGGTTGATGATCGGCATGACCGGCTCGGGTAAGTCCCAAACTTTGATGGCGATCTTGTTGGCGTTGTTGACCACGCATTCGGCGGATCGGTTGATCGTGATCTACGCCGACTTCAAAGGGGAGGCCGGCGCCGACATCTTCCGGCACTTCCCGCAGGTCGTTGCGGTCATCTCGAACATGGCCGAAAAGAAATCCCTCGCCGATCGCTTCGCGGACACGTTGCGCGGTGAGGTCGCGCGGCGGGAGTTGTTGCTGCGTGAGGCGGGCCGCCGGGTTCAGGGCAGTGCGTTTAACTCGGTGACCGAGTATGAGGCCGCGATCGCCGCCGGTCATGACCTGGCGCCGATCCCGACGTTGTTCATCGTCGCTGATGAGTTCACCTTGATGCTGGCCGATCATCCCGAGTACGCCGAATTGTTCGACTATGTGGCCCGTAAGGGACGCTCATTTCGCATCCATATCCTGTTCGCGTCGCAAACGTTGGATGTCGGCAAGATCAAAGACATCGACAAGAACACTTCCTACCGCATCGGGTTGAAAGTCGCCTCGCCCAGCGTGTCTCGCCAGATCATCGGGGTCGAGGACGCCTATCACATCGAGTCGGGCAAAGAACACAAAGGCGAAGGCTTTTTGGTGCCGGCCCCAGGCGCGGCACCGATCAAATTCCGCTCTACTTATGTCGACGGGATCTATGACCCGCCCCGGCAATCACCGGCGGTGGTGATGCATGCCCTGCCCGAGCCGAAACTGTTCACCGCCGGTGCCGTCGACACCGGGGCGCAGACCACCGTCGTGGGTGAGGTCGACGAAGAGACCCTGGGTCCGCCGCGCAAGCTGATCGCCACCATCGGCGATCAGTTGGCCAACTACGGGCCGCAAGCCCCGGCATTGTGGTTGCCCCCGTTGGATGACCCGATCCCGCTGGCGACCACGTTGGCTTCTGCCGGGATCGCCGAGCGGGCGTTGCGCTGGCCGCTGGGTCAGATCGACAAGCCCTTCGAGATGCGCCGCGACCCGCTGGTCTTCGATGCCCGCTCCGCGGCGGGCAACCTGCTCATCCACGGCGGCCCCAAATCAGGCAAGACCACGGCGCTGCAGACGTTCATCCTCTCCGCCGCGGCGCTGCATTCACCGCGGGAAGTCAGCTTCTACTGCCTCGATTACGGCGGCGGGCAGTTGCGGGCCCTAGAAGACCTGGCCCATGTGGGCAGTGTCGCCTCCGGGTTGGAGCCCGAGAAGATCCGGCGCACCTTCGGCGAACTCGAACAGTTGTTGACCGCCCGTCAGCAACGCGAAGCGTTCCGCGATGGCAGCATCGGCGCCCTCAACGACGGCTACGGTGAAGTCTTCTTGGTGATCGACAACCTGTATGCGTTCAGCCGCGATAACACCGATGCGTTCAACACCCGCAACCCGCTGCTGGCCAAAGTCACCGAACTGGTCAACGTGGGCCTGGCCTACGGCATCCACGTGATCGTCACGACCCCGAGCTGGCTGGAAGTCCCGTTGGCCATGCGCGACGGGCTCGGCTTGCGCCTGGAACTGAAACTGCACGATGCCCGCGACAGCAACGTGCGGGTGGCCGGAGCGTTGACCCGCCCGGCTGAGGCGGTGCCGGCCAACCAACCCGGGCGTGGCCTGACCATGGCCGCTGAGCATTTCTTGATCGCCGCACCGGATCTGGCCCAGATCGAGGAGATCAACGCCCGCCATCCCGGGCTGGCCGCACCGCCGGTGCGGTTGTTGCCGACCAACCTGGCACCCGAAGAAGTCGGGGTGCTCTATCCCGCGGTCGATCATGTGGTCATCGGGGTCCGCGAAGAGGACCTGGCCCCTGTGCAGGTGGACTTCACCACCAACCCGCTGCTGCTGGTGCTCGGGGACGCCAAATCCGGCAAAACCACCCTGCTGCGCCACATCATCCGCACCGTGCGGGAGCACTCCAGTGCCGATCAGGTGGCGTTCACCGTCATCGACCGCCGTCTGCACCTCGTCGATGAACCCCTCTACCCCGACAATGAGTACACCGCGAACATCGACCGGGTCATCCCGGCCATGCTCGGCCTCTCCGCGTTGATCGGCTCCCGCCGGCCCCCCGCAGGCCTATCGGCGGCGGATCTGGCCTCCTGGAGCTATGACGGCCACACCCACTACCTGATCATCGACGACGTCGACGCCATCCCCGACACGCCGGCCCTGACCGGCCCCTACGCCGGGCAACGACCATGGACCACCCTGATCGAACTGCTCTCCCAAGCAAACGATCTCGGACTACGGGTCATCGTCACCGCACGCGCCACCGGCTCAGCACACGCCTTAATGACCAACCCACTACTGCGACGGCTCAACGACCTGCAAGCCACCACCCTGATGCTCTCCGGCAACCCCGCCGACAGCGGCAAAATCCGCGGCCAACGCTTCGCACGCCTACCCGCAGGACGCGCAATCCTACTAACCGACAACGACGAACCCACCTACCTACAACTAGTCAACCCGCAATTCAGCGAAACCTTGACGCGCTGACGCGTATCGAATTACGGAAGGGGAAATTGTCATGACGCTCAATGTGGTTCCGGAAGGTCTCGCCGCCGCCAGTGCAGCGGTCGAGGCATTGACCGCCCGTCTGGCGGCAGCGCAGGCCAGCGCCGCCCCGCTGATCACCGCGGTGGTTCCACCAGCCGCCGACCCGGTGTCGCTGCAGACCGCTGCCGGTTTCAGCGCGCAGGGCAGTGAGCACGCCGCGGTGGCGGCGCAGGGCGCCACTGAGTTGGGCCGCGCCGGTGTCGGTGTCGGTGAGTCCGGTGTCAACTACGCCGCCGGTGACGCGGCGGGCGCCTCGACGTATTTCTTGGGCACGCGCGGCTGATGATTTCCGCCCCGGTCTGGATCGCCTCCCCGCCGGAGGTGCATTCAGCATTGCTGAGCAGCGGCCCCGGACCGGGTCCGTTGCTGTCGGCTGCCGGGGTGTGGAATTCATTGAGCGTCGAATACGCCTCAGTGGCAGACGAACTCACCGCGCTGCTCGGGGCGGTGCAGACCGGCGCATGGCAGGGACCCAGCGCCGAGCAGTACTTGGCCGCGCACGCGCCGTATCTGGCGTGGCTGGGCCAGGCCAGCGCGGACAGTGCCGGGGTAGCCGCGCAGCATGAGGTGGCCGCCACGGCGTACACCAGCGCACTGGCGTCGATGCCGACACTGGCCGAACTGGCCACCAATCACATGACGCACGGGGTGCTGGTAGCCACCAACTTCTTCGGGATCAACACGATCCCGATCACGCTCAACGAAGCCGACTATGTCCGGATGTGGATCCAGGCAGCCACCACCATGAGCACCTATCACGCGGTGTCCGGTGCGGCCCTGGCGTCGGCGCCGCGGCCGGTGGAGGCCCCTCCGGTGGTCAAGTCCGATTCGGCCTTGCCCGCCGACGACACTTCCTCGGGGGGCATCGGGGACTTCTTCACCCGGCTGTTCGAACAGCTCGGCCAGCTCCTGGCCAACCCGATCGGGGTGATCCGGGAGATCCTGAGCACGCCCGGCGCCCTGGTGACCTGGTTCCCCTTGCTGTTCTTTATCGCCTACGAGGCCTTCTTCATCCCGTTCGGCTTCACCTTCTGGGGAGTGATGCTCGGCGCGACGATCATGGTGCCGATCGTCCTGGGCGTCGGGCTCGCCTACCTGGCCGACCTCCTGGGCGGGGACTGGACTATGGACGCGGTCGCCAAGCCGGCGCCGGGTCCGGCCGCCCCATCGCCCGATCGGCCGACCGTCGCGGTGGCGGGCTTTGGGCCCGGGATCGCCACACCCGGTGCGGCGAGTGTTCCGGCAGCGCCGCCCGCCCCGGCGGCGGCACCTCCCGCTCCGGCAGCCGGGGCGATGGGCTTCGGCTACCTGGTCGGAGGGGGCGACCCGGGTACCGGACTCGGCCCGACCCTGACCGACCGCAACAAGGCGCAGGCACCGTCGTCACGGGTGCCCGCTGCCGCGGCGGCGGTGAGCAGCTCAGCCCGGGAAAGATCTCGGGCGCGGCGGCGGCGCCGCGCTATCCTGCACGACCACGCCGACGAGTTCATGGACATGAATTCCGGTCCTGCAACCGATCCCGCCGGGGAGACGCCGTCCACGGCTGGATCGGACCGCGGCTCCGGGCCGCTCGGATTCACCGGCACGGTGGAAAAGCGTGCCGGCAGTGCGGCATCCGGGTTGACCACCTTGACCGGTGACGGATTCGGCGGCGGCCCGAATATGCCGATGTTGCCCGATACCTGGAGCGATAAAGAACTTGGCGACTCCGCTGGGGAGTCGGAATCGGAACCGAAGTAGAAGTCAGGAAAGGAGTGCGGGGATGAGTATGTTGGATGCGCATATTCCGCAGTTGGTGGCGTCGGAGTCGGCGTTTGGTGCCAAGGCGGCGTTGATGCGGTCGACGATGGCGCAGGCGGAGCAGGCGGCGATGTCGGCGCAGGCGTTTCATGTGGGTGAGGCGGCTGCGGCGTTTCAGGGGTCGCATGCCCGGTTTGTGGCGATGGCGGCGCGGGTGAATGCGTTGCTGGATATGGCGCAGGTGAATCTGGCGGATGCCGGTTCGACGTATGTGGCGGCTGACGCTGCTGCGGCTTCTGGTTACACCGGGGTTTAGCGGGCGGACCAGGGAAAAGGAGCAGACTGATGTCACAGATTATGTACAACTACCCGGCGATGCTGC
>NZ_UWOA01000025.1:0-69189 GCF_900604305.1 Mycobacterium sp. P7213 | reverse complement strand
CAATTCACGTGTTGCCCGCAACCACACCACAAACACTCAAACCCACACCCCACCACCAAACACACACGTGGTGACACCGGTGCCGGCCAACCAGCCGCACCCACACAAAAAAATAGAGTTACGGCGGAAATAGCGACAGGGAAACGCCCGGTCCCATCCCGAACCCGGAAGCTAAGCCTGTCAGCGCCGATGATACTGCCCACACGGGTGGAAAAGTAGGACACCGCCGAACACAACATTAAGCCCTGTGCCCCCCAAGAAATTGGGGGGCACAGGCATTTCATGCATATCCCATTGTTTTACGCGCACAGATAGCGCATATGCGACCGTGTCAAGAGGTCGGCGATCCCCGCCGTATCCTTTTCGGTAGCACTGTTACAACCGGAGGGCGCGAGGTGGCCGAACACGGCAAAGGCGGCGACGGGCCGCGGGGCGGCGGCAGGGGCGCCGGCGACGCCGGGCGACGAGGCCGGCCCGGGCAATCCGGGGGCCGACCCGGGCAATCCGGTGGTCGGCCCGGGCAGTCCGGTGGTGGCTCGTTCCGGGGATCCGGCGATCAGCGTCGGACCCCCCGTGGCGCGGGACCGGACCGGGATCGTCGTTCCCAGCCGCCGCGCGACCGCGACGGCAACCCGCGTCCCGCATGGGACCGCGACGGCAACCCGCGTCCCGCATGGGACCGGGACGGCAGTCCGCGACCGCCCCGGGACCGGGACGGGAGCCCGCGACCGCCGCGCGACCGCGACAGCAGCCCGCGACCGCCCCGGGATCGTGACGGTGGCTCCCGGCCGCCCCGCGACTTCGACCGTTCGTCTCGGCCGCGCCGGGACTTCGACAGCACGTCGCGACCTCCGCGGGCTTCCGGCGAGGAAACGACCCAGCGCTACGACGACCCGCCGCTGCCCGACGGAGTCGAGCCCAAGCAGCTGGCCCCGGAAGTTCGCCGGGAGCTGAGCACGCTCAACCGGGCCACCGCCGACGCCGTGGCCTGCCACCTGGTGGCCGCCGGCATGCTGCTCGACGACGACCCGGAAACCGCACTGCTGCACGCCAAGGCGGCCCGGTCCCGCTCCACGCGGATCACCGCGGTCCGCGAAGCCGTCGGGATCGCCGCCTATCAGTGTGGTGACTGGTCGCAGGCGCTGGGCGAGTTGCGGGCAGCACGACGGATGGGCAGCAAGTCCGCGCTGCTGCCGCTGATCGCCGACTGCGAACGCGGCCTGGGCCGTCCTCAGCGGGCGATCGAGTTGGCGACCGGCCCGGATGCCGAGCAGCTCGAGGGCGACGAGGCCGATGAGATGCGGATCGTCGCCGCCGGTGCTCGCGCCGACCTGGGGCAGCTGGAGCAGGCGCTGACGGTGCTGTCCTCGGCGCCGACCGACCCCGACCGGACCGGCTCGACGGTGGCCCGGCTGCACTACGCGCACGGCGAGACCCTGGTGGCACTCGGTCGCGAAGGCGAGGCGCTGGAGTGGTTCCTGCGGGCCGCGGCCGCCGACACCGAGGGCGTCACCGACGTCGAGGACCGCATCGCCGAGCTCGGCGGCGGAGCGGCGCTGGCCGAGGAATACGACTGCCTGCTGCTGGATCTGGACGGCACGGTGTTCCGCGGTGGCGAACCCACCGCCGGCGCTGTCGAAACCCTGGCCGAACTGCAGAGCCGAAAGCTGTTCATCACCAACAATTCGTCCCGCGGCGCGGAGCAGGTCGCAGCACATCTGAACCAGCTGGGCTTCACCGCCACCGCCGAGGACGTCGCCACCAGCGGGCAGATCGCGGCCGACCTGCTGGCCGGCCAACTGCCCGCCGGGGCACGGGTCCTGGTGCTGGGTGCCGAGTCGCTGGCGGCCGAGATCGGCGCCGTCGGACTGGAAGCGGTGCGGCTGGCTGAGGACGAACCGGCCGCCGTGATCCAGGGCCTGTCCACCGAGCTGGGCTGGGCCGACCTGGCCGAGGCGGCGCTGGCGATCCGTGCCGGGGCACTGTGGATGACCACCAATGTCGACAAGACGCTGCCGTCGGAGCGGGGCCTGCTGCCCGGCAACGGTTCGATGGTGGCCGCCCTGCAGGCTGCCACCGACGCCGAACCGCAGGTGGCCGGCAAGCCGGGCCCGGCGCTGCTGACCGCTGCGCTGACCCGCGGCGAGTTCTACGCCCCGCTGGTGGTCGGCGACCGGCTCGACACCGACATCGCCGCGGCCAACGCCGCCGCGCTGCCCAGCCTGATGGTGCTCACCGGAGTGAACTCCGCCCGCGACGCCGTCGGTGCGGTCGCCGAGCACCGTCCGACCTACCTCGGCCATGACCTGCGGGCGCTGCACATCGGCGCCGGCAAGCTGGCGATCGGGTCACAGCCGGAGTGGGACGTCACGGTGGAGGGCAGCACCGTCACCGTCGCCGCCGGACAACCCGAGGAAGACGGTGACGGACTGGCGATCGTCCGCGCGCTCGCATCAGCGGTGTGGGACGCCGAGCTCGCGGGCCGCTCATTCACCGTTGCGGCCGCCGACGACACCGCGGACGCGGCACTGCAGCAGTGGTCCCTGCTCGGCACGTGGCCGTAAGCGGTGTCGGCTAGCCTGAGTGACACCCATGAACAGTGAGATTGAGGACGTCCGAGCACGCGTCGCGGCGGTGCTGGCCGAGTTGCCCGGCGAAGCCGAGCTGGCCGATCTGCCGGCCCACAGCGATCTGAACGCGCTGGCGCAGCGGCTCGAAGAGGCCCACCAGGTATTGGTGCGGGCGCTGGAGTCGGTGGAGAAGGGCTGAGTCAGGCATGTCGCGGCGTGCTCGCGTCGACGCCGAACTGGTCCGGCGCGGATTGGCCCGGTCTCGTCAGCAGGCCGCCGAATTGATCGATGCCGGCAAGGTCACCATCGACGGCATCCCGGCGGTGAAGGCCGCCACCGCCGTGGCGGTGACCGCGGCGCTGGCGGTGGTGGACGACGGCGAACGCAGCTGGGTGTCGCGCGGGGCGCACAAGCTGATCGGTGCCCTGGACACCTTCGGTATCACCGTGACCGGCCGGCAGTGCCTGGACGCCGGCGCCTCGACCGGCGGATTCACCGAAGTGCTGCTGGACCGGGGCGCGGCCCGGGTGGCCGCCGTCGACGTCGGCTACGGGCAGTTGGCGTGGTCACTGCGCACCGACCCGCGGGTGGTGGTCATCGAACGCACCAATGTCCGTGGGCTGACGGTCGACATCATCGGCGGGCCCGCGGAGCTGATCGTGGCGGACCTGTCGTTCATCTCGCTGGCGACGGTGTTGCCCGCGCTGGCTGGCTGCGCGTCACCGCACGCCGATATCGTGCCAATGGTGAAACCGCAGTTCGAGGTCGGACGACAACTGGTCGGTGCCGGCGGTGTGGTGTCGGACCCGGCCCTACGGGCCGATGCGGTCGTGTCGGTGGCGCACCGCGCCGAAGAACTGGGGTGGGGCACCGTCGCCGTCACCGCCAGTCCACTGCCGGGACCGTCCGGCAACGTCGAATACTTTCTGCATCTGCGCGCCGCCGCCGCGCCGCTGACCGGTGACGCGTTGCGCGCCGCCGTGCAGGATGCCGTCGCGAGGGGTCCGCAATGACCAGTGGAGATCATCAACGCACCGTGCTGCTGGTGGTGCACAGCGGTCGGGAAGAGGCCACCGACACCGCCCGCCGCGTCGAGAAGGTGCTCGCCGAACACGGCATCGCGCTGCGCGTGCTGACCGCCGAAGCCGTCGACAAGGGCGCGCTGCACGCCGGTTCTGACGACGCCCGTGAAGTCGGGGTCGCGATCGACCTGGTGGACCCCGACAACGGGGCGGCCGAGGGCTGCGAACTGGTCCTGGTGCTCGGCGGTGATGGAACCTTCCTGCGCGCCGCGGAACTGGCCCGCAGCGCCGACATCCCGGTGCTGGGCGTCAATCTGGGCCGGATCGGGTTTCTGGCCGAAGCGGAAGCCGACACCATCGACCAGGTCCTGGACAAGATCATCGCCCGCGACTACCGGGTGGAAGACCGGATGACGCTGGACGTCGTGGTGCGCGTCGACGGCGAGATCACCGACAGCGGGTGGGCGCTCAACGAGGCCAGCATGGAGAAGGGCCCGCGGTTGGGCGTGCTGGGCGTGGTCGTCGAGGTGGACGGCCGGCCGGTGTCGACGTTCGGCTGTGACGGGGTGCTGGTGTCGACCCCGACCGGATCCACCGCCTACGCGTTCTCCGCCGGCGGGCCGGTGCTGTGGCCCGATCTGGACGCGATCCTGGTGGTGCCCAACAACGCTCACGCGCTGTTCGCCCGGCCCATGGTCACCAGTCCCGCCTCCACGATCGCGATCGAGGTGGAGTCCAGCGACGGCCACCCCGCGCTGGTGTTCTGCGACGGTCGCCGCAGAATGCTGGTGCCCGCCGGTGGTCGCCTCGAGGTGCAGCGCGGCGTCAGCCCGGTGAAGTGGGCTCGGCTGGGCCGCTCGCCGTTCACCGACCGCCTGGTGCGCAAATTCCGGCTGCCGGTCACCGGCTGGCGCGGACAGTAGGGGTGCGCCTGAGGTGCTGACTGAGATCCGTATCGAGTCCCTGGGCGCCATCAGCGCGGCCACCGCTGAATTCGACCGCGGACTGACCGTACTGACCGGCGAGACCGGCACCGGCAAGACGATGGTGGTCACCGGGTTGCACCTGCTCGGTGGTGCGCGCGCCGATGCCAACCGGGTGCGTTCCGGGGCCGCCCGTGCCGTGGTGGAGGGCAGGTTCTGCACCGCGGATCTGGCGCGGGCCGCGGCCGGGCAGATCGACGAACTGCTCGAGGCGGCCGGGGCCGAGCGCGACGAGGACGGCACGGTGATCGCGGCCCGCTCGGTCAGCCGCGACGGCCCCTCGCGGGCCTACCTGGGTGGTCGCGGGGTGCCGGCGAAATCGCTGACCGGTTTCACCGGCAGCCTGTTGACGTTGCACGGCCAGAACGATCAGCTGCGGTTGATGCGCCCGGATGAACAGCGTGCGGCGCTGGATCGCTACGCCGCGGTGGGCGCCCGGCTGGAGCGTTACCGCGCCGCGCGCGAGGCCTGGCAGTCGGCCCGACGCGAGCTGGTCGAACGCCGCGACCGTGCTCGGGAACTGGCTCAGGAAGCCGACCGGCTCACGTTCGCGCTACGCGAGATCGACGCCGTCGACCCCCGGGCCGGTGAAGACGACGCGCTGACCGCCGACATCCGGCGGCTCTCCGAACTTGACGCGCTGCGCGCCGCGGCCGAGGGTGCGCGGGGGGCTCTGGCCGGCTTCGAGGATGCGACCGAGGCACTCGGTATGGCCGACGGGCCGAACTCGGCAACCGATCGGCTGGGGCAGGCGAAGGCGGCGTTGAGCGGCACCGACGACACCGTGCTGCAGGCGCTGGGCGATCAGCTCGGCGAGGCGCTCACCGTGGTGGGCGATGTGGCCCGCGAACTCGGCAGTTATCTCGATGATCTGCCCACCGGCGCCGACGCCCTCGACGCCAAGCTGGCCCGCCAGGCCGAGCTGCGCAGCCTGACCCGCAAATACGCCGCCGACATCGACGGGGTGCTGGCCTGGGCCGCGCAGTCCCGGGAACGGCTGACCCAGCTCGACGTCTCCGAGGAAGCACTCGCCGAGCTGGCCCGCCGTGTCGACGCGCTGGGCGAGCAGGTGGCCAAGGCCGCCACCGACCTCAGTGCGGCGCGCACCAAGGCGGCCGGGGGGCTGGCCAAGGCGGTCAGCGCCGAGCTGTCCGGGTTGGCCATGGCCGACGCCGAGTTCAGCATCGAGGTCAGCACCAGCCCGGCCGCCGCCGAGGATCCGGCCGCGTTGCGGTTGCCGTCGGGGCAGACCGTGCACGCCGGCGCCGACGGTATCGACGATGTCGAGTTCGGACTGGCCCCGCACCGCGGCATGACGGTGCTGCCGCTGGCCAAGAGCGCCTCCGGCGGGGAGCTGTCGCGGGTGATGCTGGCGCTGGAGGTGGTGCTGGCCACCTCATCGCGGCAGTCGGCCGGCACCACGATGGTGTTCGACGAGGTCGACGCCGGAGTGGGCGGGCGGGCCGCGGTGCAGATCGGGCGGCGGCTGGCCCGGTTGGCTCGCACCCATCAGGTCATCGTGGTGACGCACCTGCCGCAGGTGGCGGCCTACGCCGACGTGCACCTGATGGTCGAGCCCACCGGGCGGCAGGGCGCCAGCGGGGTGCGGCGGCTGGACGGCGAGGACCGGGTCGGCGAGCTGGCCCGGATGCTGGCCGGGCTGGGGGAGACCGACACCGCCCGGGCGCACGCGCGCGAGCTGCTGGATGCCGCGCAAGAGGATCGGGGCGCGGGCGCCGACAGCTGAGCCGCACGGGGTCACCGCCGTGTGACTGATGTGACGCGATGAAACTTCTGGGGCTGGTGTTACGGCGCGCCTCCCGCGATTCTCGCGACGTCCCGGCCAGAATCGCGGCCATGAAGATGTCTGCGCTGCTGTCTCGTAACACCGCCCGGCCTGGCCTTGTCGGTACGGCTCGGGTTGACCACGACATCGACCGACTGCTGCGCAGGGTGGGCCCCGGCGACATCGTGGTCCTCGACATTCTCGACCTGGACCGGATCACCGCCGACGCATTGGTGGAAGCCCAGATCGCCGGCGTCGTCAACGCCTCGGCATCGATCTCCGGGCGCTACCCCAACCTGGGGCCGGAGGTGCTGGTCGCCAACGGCGTTACGCTGATCGACGAAGCCGGCCCCACGGTGTTCAAGAAGATCCGCGACGGCGCCAAGATCCGGCTCCACAACGGCGCCGTCTACTCCGGCGACCGTCGGCTGGCCCGCGGCGTCGAACGCAGCGACGTCGAGATCGCCGACATGATGATCGAGGCCAAGAGCGGGCTGGTGGCCCACCTGGAGTCCTTCGCCGGCAATACCATCGAGTTCATTCGCAGCGAGAGCCCGCTGCTGATCGACGGGATCGGGATTCCCGAGATCGATGTCGACCTGCGGCGCCGCCACGTGGTGCTGGTCGGCGGCGAAGCCAGTGCCGCCGAAGACCTCAAATGCCTCAAACCCTTCATCAAGGAGTACCAGCCGGTGCTGATCGGCGTCGGCGTCGGAGCCGACGTGCTGCGCAAGGCCGGCTACCGCCCGCAGCTGATCGTCGGCGACCCCGACCAGATGAGCGCCGAGGTGCTGCGCTGCGGCTCGCAGGTCGTGCTGCCAGCCGACGCCGACGGCCACGCCCCCGGTCTGGAGCGCATCCAGGACCTGGGTGTCGGGGCCATGACCTTCCCGGCCGCCGGATCCGCGATGGACCTGGCACTGCTGCTGGCCGACCACCACGGTGCGGCGCTGCTGGTGACGGCCGGGCACACCGCCAACATCGAGACGTTCTTCGACCGGACCCGTCAGCTGAGCAACCCGTCGATGTTCATGACCCGGCTCAAGGTCGGCGAGAAGCTGGTGGACGCCCGCGCCGTCGCCACGCTCTACCGCAGCAGGATCTCGGCCGGGGCGATCGCGCTGCTCGTGCTGACCATGCTGGTGGCGATCGTCGTCGCATTGTGGGTCTCGCGGACCGACGCCGTGGTGCTCGAGTGGCTCGGCACCTACTGGCAGCACCTGTCGCAGTGGCTGCGGCACTGGGTGACCTAATAGGGATCGACGCACAAGGATCGGGGTCAGCACCGCCATGATCACCCCTCGCTATCACGCGATGTCGCTGACGGCAGTGCTGCTGGCACTGGTCTTCGGTGTCGTACTGGGTTCTGGACTGCTGTCGGGTCCGCTGCTGGCCGGCATGCAGTCCGACAAACAGGATCTGCGTGAGCAGATCGACGCGCTGCATGACCAGCACACCGCGCTGAGCGAACGACTGCGCAACGCAAACGATTTCGACGCCCAGATGGCGCCCCGGATAGTGCGCGACACGCTGACCGGCAAGTCCACGGTGATCTTCCGGACCCCGGACGCCGCCGACGGCGACGTCGAGGCGGTCTCGCGGATCATCGGGCAGGCCGGCGGAACCGTCACCGGAACGGTGACGCTGACGGCGCAGTTCGTCGACGGCAACGCCGAGGAGAAGCTGCGTGCCGTGCTGGAGTCCGGGATCGTGCCGGCCGGTGCCCAACTGAGCACCAGCCTGGTCGACCAGGACGCCCAGGCCGGTGACCTGCTGGGGATCGCGCTGCTGATCAATCGCAACCCGACGATTACCCCCACCGACGACGCCGCCCGGGCCACCGTGCTGGCCGCGCTGCGCGACACCGGCTTCATCACCTACCAACAAGAGCGCTTTCCGGCCGCCAACGCCGCCATCGTGGTGGCCGGCGGGGGGCTGCCCGAAGACGCCGGAACCAGCGGGCTGAGCGTGGCCCGGTTCGCCGCGGCACTGGCACCGCACGGCTCGGCGACGGTCCTGGCCGGCCGGGACGGGTCGGCGTCGGGCACCGCGGCGGTGGCGATGGCCCGCACCGACCCCGCGGTGGCCGGCACCATCAGCACCGTCGACGACGTGGACATCGAGTCGGGCCGGATCACCACCGTGATGGCGGTGAGCAGCCTGATCGGCGGCGGCCAGCCGGGCCAGTACGGCATCGGCCACGGCGCCGGATCGGTGACGCTGGCGCAATAGCCGGGACCCGTCACCGGCCGTGTCCGGGCGCGGGTGGGCGTGTCTGGAGCCGAGACGCCGGGTCGATGTTAGGGTGAGATTCCGTGGGTCGGCAGGCCCTCAAGTTCCTGCGCCGTCGTCACGGAGGTTGGTGTTGCCACCACTGCGAAAGCATCCGCAAACCGAGCCGAAGCATCTCTTCGTCACGGGCGGAGTTGCGTCCTCGCTGGGTAAGGGTTTGACCGCAAGTAGCTTGGGCCAGTTGCTGATCGCCCGGGGACTGCAGGTCACCATGCAGAAGCTGGACCCCTATCTCAACGTCGATCCTGGGACCATGAACCCCTTCCAGCATGGTGAGGTGTTCGTCACCGAGGATGGCGCCGAGACCGACCTCGACGTCGGTCACTACGAGCGATTCCTGGACCGCGACCTGTCCGGTTCGGCGAATGTGACCACCGGCCAAGTGTATTCGACGGTCATCGCCAAGGAACGCCGCGGCGAATACCTCGGCGACACGGTGCAGGTGATCCCGCACATCACCGACGAGATCAAGCGGCGCATCCTGGCCATGTCGGAGCCGGACGCCGACGGCATGCGCCCCGATGTGGTGATCACCGAGATCGGCGGCACCGTCGGCGACATCGAGTCGCAGCCCTTCCTGGAAGCCGCCCGTCAGATCCGTCACGACGTGGGCCGCGACAACGTCTTCTTCCTGCACGTGTCGCTGGTGCCCTACCTGGCCCCGTCCGGTGAGCTCAAGACCAAGCCCACCCAGCACTCGGTGGCCGCGCTGCGCAGTATCGGCATCACCCCCGACGCGCTGATCCTGCGTTGTGACCGCGACGTTCCAGAGGCGCTGAAGAACAAGATCGCGCTGATGTGCGACGTCGACATCGACGGGGTGATCTCCACCCCGGACGCACCCTCGATCTACGACATCCCCAAGGTGCTGCACCGCGAGGAGCTGGACGCCTACGTGGTGCGCCGGCTCAACCTGCCGTTCAAAGACGTCGACTGGACCGAGTGGGACGAGCTGCTGCGCCGTGTCCACGAACCCCACGAGACGGTGCGAATCGCTTTGGTGGGCAAGTACATCGACCTCTCAGATGCGTATCTGTCGGTGACCGAGGCGCTGCGGGCCGGCGGCTTCACCCATTTCGCGAAGGTCGAGATCCACTGGGTGGCCTCCGACGCGTGCGAAACCCCGGCCGGCGCCGCCGCCGCGCTGGGCGAGATGCACGGGGTGCTGATCCCCGGCGGGTTCGGCATCCGCGGCATCGAGGGCAAGATCGGCGCCATCGCCTACGCCCGCACCCACGCACTGCCGGTGCTGGGACTGTGCCTGGGCCTGCAATGCATCGTGATCGACGCGGCCCGCACCGCCGGGGTCACTCAGGCCAGCTCGGCGGAGTTCGACCCGGACACCCCCGACCCCGTCATCGCGACCATGGCCGACCAGCAGGAGGCGGTCGCCGGAACGGCCGACCTCGGCGGCACCATGCGGCTGGGCGCCTATCCGGCCGTGCTGGAAGCGGATTCGATTGTCGCCGAGGCGTATCAGGCCACCGAGGTCTCCGAGCGCCACCGGCACCGTTTCGAGGTCAACAACGCCTACCGCGACCGGATCGCCCAGAGCGGGCTGCGGTTCTCCGGCACCTCCCCGGACGGCAAGCTGGTGGAGTTCGTCGAGTACCCGCGCGAGGTGCACCCGTTTCTGGTGGGCACCCAGGCGCACCCGGAGCTCAAGAGCAGGCCCACCCGGGCGCATCCGCTGTTCGCCGCGTTCGTCGGCGCGGCGATGGACTACAAGGCCGCCGAGCGGCTGCCGGTGGAGATCCCCGAGCACGCCCACGAGCCGCACGCCGCCGATCACGATGACGCCCAGAACGGAGCGCAGGGGCACGGCGGCAGCGCCCAGCCGTTGACCGACCCGGTGCAAGAAGCGCTGCCGGAACACGTCACCCGTGGCTGACCACGTCTTCGAGACCACGTCGTCGCAGCTGCTGCACAGCGGCAAGATCTTTGCGCTGCGCCGGGACGAGGTCTTGATGCCGGGTGGCGCGACGGCCACCCGGGACGTGGTGGAGCACTTCGGGGCGGTGGCGGTGGTCGCCGTCAACACCGAGGGCCAGATCCCGCTGATCTACCAGTACCGCCACGCGCTGGGCCGGCGGCTGTGGGAGCTGCCCGCCGGCCTGCTCGACGTCGGTGGCGAGCCGCCGCATGTCACGGCCGGACGCGAACTGGTCGAGGAGGCCGGTCTGACCGCGACCACCTGGCAGGTGCTGGTGGACCTGGACTCCACGCCGGGCTTCTCCGACGAGTCGGTGCGGGTGTACCTGGCCACCGGTCTGACCGAGGTGGGCCGCCCGGAGGCCCACGACGAAGAGGCCGATCTGAAGTGCGAGTGGTATTCGCTCGCCGAGGCGGCACGGATGGTGTTTTCCGGCGAGATCGTCAATGCCATTGCCGTGGCAGGGATCCTGGCCGCACAGGCGCACCGTCAGGGCTTCGCCGAGCTGCGTGACACCGACGCCGAGTGGGTCGACCGACCGAAAGCGTTCGCCGCCAGGCAGAACCGGCCATGACCACCGTGACCCAGCCGGTGTGCCCGCTGGGCGGGCAGTTGCAGGGGTATCTGGATCACCTGACCATCGAACGCGGGGTCGCGGCCAACACCTTGAGTTCCTATCGGCGCGACCTGCGCCGCTACCGCGAGCACCTGCTGGCCCGCGGGATCGAGGATCTGGCCGGCGTCGCCGAAGGTGACGTCACCGAGTTTCTGGTGACGCTGCGTCGCGGCGACCCCGACAACGGCGTGCCCGCGCTGTCGGCGGTCTCGGCGGGGCGCGCACTGATCGCGGTGCGCGGGCTGCACCGGTTTGCCGCGGCGGAGGGACTGGTGGCGACCGATGTGGCGCGCTCGGTCAGGCCGCCGACCCCGGGGCGCCGGCTGCCCAAGAGCCTGACCGTCGACGAGGTGGCGGCGCTGTTGGCCGGCGCCGGCGGCGACAGCGAGTCTGACGGGCCGTTGACACTGCGCAACCGCGCCCTGCTGGAGATGTTGTACTCCACCGGATCTCGCATCTCCGAGGCCGTGGGCATGGACATCGACGACATTGATGTGGCCGACCGGTCGGTGCTGTTGCACGGCAAGGGCGGCAAGCAGCGATTGGTGCCGGTCGGGCGGCCGGCGGTCGCGGCGCTGGACGCCTACCTGGTGCGGGGCCGCCCGGATCTGGCCGTCCGCGGCCGCGGCACCGCCGCGGTGTTCCTCAACGCCCGGGGTGGGCGGCTGTCGCGGCAGAGCGCCTGGCAGGTGCTGCAGGACGCCGCCGAACGGGCCGGAATCACCGCGAAGGTGTCACCACACACGCTGCGGCACTCCTTTGCCACCCATCTGCTCGACGGCGGTGCCGACGTGCGGGTGGTGCAAGAGCTGCTCGGCCACGCCTCGGTGACCACCACCCAGATCTACACCCTGGTCACCGTCAACGCCCTGCGTGAGGTCTGGGCCGGCGCCCACCCCCGCGCGCGCTGATTCTTTACCGCTCGAGCGTGCGTGTCTGCCCGCCGACACGCCGTAAAAACTGTCCTTCTGCGCACGCTCGCGCCAGGTACTAGCCGCCCAGGTAGGTCGACTCGAGCACCAAGTCGTGCAGCAGGCTCTGGTACTCCACGTGCGTTTTGTGTTCGACGGTGTCCCACCGCGAGCCCTGCTGGGCCTGCATGTACTCGCGGTAGCGCGGTGCGCCGGGCAGCTTGACGTTGTCGGCCACCACCACCGCCCCCGGACGCAGCCAGCCCCGATCGAGGATGGCCTGCAAGTCGGGCAGGTAGGCGTCCTTGTCGTGGTCGATGAACAAGAAGTCCAGCCCGCCGGCGGCAAAACCGTGCTTGGCGGTCAAGGCGTCCAGGGTGCGACCGCCGTCGCCGATGGTGCCCACCACGCACGTCACCCGGTCGGCCACCCCGGCGTGCGCCCAGATCCGCCGGGCGTTGGCGGCGTTGGCCTCGGCCAGCTCGATCGAGTAGATCCGCGCCGACGGTGCCGCGCGCGCGATCCGCAGCGCGCTGTAGCCGCAGTAGGTGCCCAGCTCCAATGCCAGCGCCGGATTGACCCGCTGTACCGCGGCGTCCAGCAGCAGGCCCTTCTCATCGCCGATATTGATCAGCAAAGACTTCTCGTAGGCGAACTCGTCGATGCGGGCGAGCACGTCGTCGATGTCGCCGGCCCGGGCCTTGGCCAGCACGAAGTCGACCGCTGCCGCCTCGCGGCCGTCGCCGATCTGACCCGTGGTGACGATGTTGCGCGCGCCGGTGGCCATCCGCAGGAACGACCACCGCAGGAAGGGCAGACGTCGTTTGAGGCTCATGGATGCGATCCTATGACCGTCAGCACCGCATTCACTGGTCATGTGGCTAATACGGACGCCGGACACCTATTAGACTTCTGCGGATGTCCGCCACCACAGCGCCGGTTCGGCCATGAGCGACGACGACACTCCCGACGTCGGCTTGACCGGGCGTCCGCCGCGGAATATCCCCGAGCCGCAGCCCCGTTCGACGCACGGGCCGGCCAAGGTCATCGCGATGTGCAACCAGAAGGGCGGCGTCGGCAAGACGACTTCCACCATCAACCTCGGTGCCGCGCTGGCCGAATACGGCCGCCGGGTGTTGCTGGTCGACCTGGACCCGCAGGGTGCGCTGTCGGCGGGCCTGGGGGTGCCGCACTACGACCTGGCGCACACCGTGCACAACCTGCTGGTCGAACCGCGGGTCGGTATCGACGACGTGCTGGTGCAGACCTCGGTGGAGAACCTGGACCTGGTGCCCTCCAACATCGACCTGTCCGCGGCCGAGATCCAGCTGGTCAACGAGGTGGGGCGCGAGCATTCCCTGGCGCGGGCGCTGACGCCGGTGCTGGACCGCTACGACTACCTGTTGATCGACTGCCAGCCGTCCCTGGGGCTGCTCACCGTCAACGGTCTGGCCTGCGCCGACGGCGTGGTGATCCCGACCGAATGCGAGTACTTCTCGCTGCGCGGCCTGGCGCTGCTGACCGACACGGTCGACAAGGTCCGCGACCGGCTCAACCCGAAGCTGGAGATCAGCGGCATCCTGCTGACCCGTTACGACCCGCGCACGGTCAACTCCCGCGAGGTGATGTCGCGGGTGGTGGAGCGCTTCGGCGACCTGGTGTTCGACACCGTCATCACCCGCACCGTGCGTTTTCCCGAGACCACCGTGGCCGGCGAGCCCATCACCACCTGGGCCCCGAAGTCCGGCGGCGCGCAGGCCTATCGTGCGTTGGCCCGCGAAGTCATCGACCGATTCGGCGCGTGAACGTAGACACACCGACGGCCGACGCCCCCGCCGAACCGCCGGGTCCAAGCGGCGGTCCCAGCCTCACCTCTCCTCCGTCGAGCCTCGCTGAACCGCCGGGCTTCCAGGTCCGGCTGACCAACTTCGAGGGTCCCTTCGATCTGCTGCTGCAGCTGATCTTCGCGCACCGCCTCGACGTCACCGAGGTGGCGCTGCACCAGGTCACCGATGACTTCATCGCCTACACCCGCGACGTCGGCGCGCAGCTGGAGCTCGAGGAGACCACCGCCTTTCTGGTGATCGCCGCGACACTGCTCGACCTCAAGGCGGCCCGGCTGCTGCCGGCCGGTCAGGTCGACGACGAAGAAGACCTGGCGTTGCTCGAAGTTCGCGACCTGCTGTTCGCGCGTCTGCTGCAGTACCGGGCGTTCAAGCACGTCGCGCAGATGTTCGCCGAACTGGAAGCCGCCGCACTGCGCAGCTACCCGCGCGCGGTGTCGCTGGAAGACAACTTCGCCAACCTGCTTCCCGAAGTAATGCTCGGTGTCGACGCCGAGTCGTTCGCTCAGATCGCGGCGGCCGCGTTCACCCCGCGCCCGGTCCCGGTGGTGGGCCTGGAACACCTGCACCAGGTGATGGTGTCGGTACCCGAGCAGGCCGGTGTGGTGTTGCGGCTGTTGGAGGCCCGCGGCACGGGGCAGTGGGCGTCGTTCTCCGAACTGGTCGCCGACTGCTCGATGCCGATCGAGATCGTCGGGCGCTTCCTGGCTCTGCTCGAACTGTATCGGGCCCGGGCGGTAGCATTTGAGCAGTCAGAACCACTTGGTGTGCTCCAGGTGTCGTGGACGGGGGAACGTCCCACCAATGAAGACCTGGTGAAAGCAGAATCGGCCGAGTAGTGCGAGACGAATTGATGACTGACCACCTGCCCGACTCCGAAGTGCCGGAGGATATCGAGGCACCCGAGGTTGGCGACGCTGTGGAACAGCCCGAAGATCACGGCGACGAAGGCTCCGCCGGCCCGTCGGACTCCAATCTGGGGATCGACGTCGCACTGGCACCCGAACTCGAGGACGCCGAGCTGGGATCGGTGCTCGAGGCGCTGCTGCTGGTCGTGGACACGCCGGTGACGGTGGAGGCATTGGCGGCCGCCACCGATCAGCCGGTCTATCGGATCACCGCCAAGCTGCGGAACATGGCCGACGAGTTCACCGAACGCGACAGCGGCATCGACTTGCGCGAAGCCGGTGGCGGCTGGCGGCTGTACACCCGTGCCCGGTTCGCGCCGTACGTGGAGCGGTTACTGCTCGACGGCGCCCGCTCCAAGCTGACCCGCGCCGCGCTGGAGACGCTGGCCGTGGTGGCCTACCGCCAGCCCGTGACGCGGGCCCGGGTCAGCGCTGTGCGCGGGGTGAATGTGGACGCGGTGATCCGCACCCTGGTGGCGCGCGGCCTGATCACCGAGGCGGGCACCGATCCCGACACCGGTGCGGTGACGTTCGCGACCACGGAGTTGTTCCTGGAGCGGTTGGGCCTGTCGTCGCTGACCGACCTGCCCGACATCGCCCCACTGCTACCCGACGTCGACGTGATCGACGACTTGAGTGAAAGCCTGGACAGTGAACCGCGTTTCATGAAACTCGGCGGTGCGCCGGCGAACGATCAGCCGCTGGCCTTCGATGTGGACCACCTCTGATGGCGTGGCCGGACGAAGAACAAGCCGGCGTGCGCCTGCAGAAGGTGCTGTCGCAGGCCGGGGTCGCCTCGCGGCGGGTCGCTGAGCGGATGATTCGCGACGGCCGGGTTGAGGTGGACGGCCGGGTGGTGACCGAACTGGGCACCCGCGTGGACCCCGCCTCCGCGGTGATCCGGGTCGACGGCGCCCGGGTGACCGTCGATGACACCCGGGTCTACCTGGCGCTGAACAAGCCGCGCGGAGTGCATTCGACCATGTCGGACGACCGCGGACGGCCCTGCATCGGCGACTACGTCGAGCACCGAGTTCGTGGCGACGCCAAGCTGTTTCACGTCGGCCGCCTCGATGCCGACACCGAGGGCCTGATGTTGCTGACCAACGACGGCGAACTCGCGCACCGGCTGATGCACCCGTCGTATCAGGTGCCCAAGACCTATATCGCCACCGTGGTGGGCGCCATCCCGCGCGGACTGGGCAAGAAGCTGCGCGAGGGTGTCGAACTCGACGACGGCCCGGCGAACGTCGACGACTTCGCGGTGGTCGACACCGTGCCCGGCAAGTCGCTGGTGCGGGTCACCCTGCACGAAGGACGCAAGCGGATCGTGCGGCGGATGCTGGCGGCGGTCGGATTCCCGGTCCAGGAGTTGGTGCGCACCGACATCGGTTCGGTGGCGCTGGGGGAGCAGCGTCCCGGCAGCATCCGGGCGTTGACCCGCAAGGAAGTCGGCGAACTGTATGCGGCGGTGGGCCTGTGAGCGCGGGCAGTGCCGCCGTGGTGGCTATCGACGGGCCGGCCGGAACGGGAAAGTCCACGGTCGCAAAGGGACTGGCGGCGGCGCTGGGATCCCGGTATCTGGACACCGGCGCGATGTACCGGGTCATCACGCTGGCGGTGCTGCGCTCCGGTGTGGCACTTGATGACACCGACGGCATCGGCGCGGTGGCTCAGGACGTCGCGGTCTCGGTGGAATCCCAGCCCGAGGGCGACCGCGCTTTTCTTGGCGACGAAGACGTTTCGCAAGAGATCCGCGGCGACGAGGTGACCCGCGCGGTGTCGGCGGTGGCCGCGGTGCCCGCGGTGCGCACCCGGCTGGTCGCGCTGCAGCAGCAGTTGGCCGCGCAAGGCGGTGGCGTGGTGGTCGAAGGCCGCGATATCGGCACCGTGGTGTTGCCCGACGCCGACGTGAAGATCTTTCTGACCGCCTCGGCCGAGACCCGGGCCCGGCGGCGCAATGACCAGAACATCGCGGCGGGGCTGCGCGACGACTACGCCGGCGTGCTGGCCGACGTGTTGCGCCGCGACGAGTTGGATTCCACGAGGGCGGTGTCGCCACTGCGGCCCGCCGACGACGCGGTGATCGTGGACACCGGAGACATGACCCAGGAGCAGGTGGTCGACCATCTGCGCGGCCTGGTTGAGCAGCATTGCGGGGCGATCCGATGAGTGACGGAACCTGGGTCGACGAAAGCGACTGGGAGATCGGCGAAGAGGGCGGCTTCGACGATCTGGTCGAGGACTCCGGTCCGCCGCCGGTGGTGGCCGTGGTGGGCCGGCCCAACGTCGGCAAGTCGACGCTGGTCAACCGGATCCTGGGCCGGCGTGAAGCGGTGGTGCAGGACCTGCCCGGCGTGACCCGTGACCGGGTGTCCTACGACGCGCTGTGGACCGGCCGGCGCTTCGTGGTCCAGGACACCGGCGGCTGGGAGCCCGACGCCAAGGGCCTGCAGCAGCTGGTGGCCGAGCAGGCTGCGGTGGCGATGCGTACCGCCGACGCGGTGATTCTGGTGGTGGACACGGTGGTCGGCGCCACCGCCGGCGACGAGGCCGCCGCGCGGATTCTGCGCCGGTCCGGTAAGCCGGTGTTCTTGGCCGCCAACAAGGTTGACAGTGATCGGGCCGAGGCCGATGCGGCGGCGCTGTGGTCTTTGGGGCTGGGCGAGCCGTTCACCGTCAGTGCGTTGCACGGCCGCGGAGTGGCCGACCTGCTGGATGAGGTGATCGCCAAGCTGCCCGAGGTGGCCGAAACCGCCGGCGGCGGAGGTGGCCCACGACGGGTGGCGTTGGTGGGCAAGCCCAACGTGGGCAAGAGCTCGCTGCTGAACCGGTTGGCCGGCGACGAGCGGTCGGTGGTGCACGACGTGGCCGGCACGACCGTCGACCCGGTCGACTCGCTGATCGAAATGGACGGCAAGATCTGGCGTTTCGTCGACACCGCGGGGCTGCGCCGCAAGGTGGGGCAGGCCAGCGGACACGAGTTCTACGCCTCGGTGCGCACCCACGGGGCTATCGACGCCGCCGAAGTGGTGATCGTGCTGGTCGATTCGTCGTTGCCGCTGACCGAGCAGGATCAGCGGGTGATCTCGATGGTGGTCGAAGCGGGCCGGGCGGTGGTGCTGGCCTACAACAAGTGGGACCTGGTCGATGAGGACCGGCGTTACGTGCTGGACAAGGAGATCGACCGGGACATGGCCCGGCTGGCGTGGGCGCCGCGGGTGAACATCTCGGCGAAAACCGGTCGCGCCGTGCAGAAGTTGGTGCCGGCGCTGGAGACCTCGCTGGCCTCCTGGGACAAGCGGATCTCCACCGGCCAGCTCAACACCTGGCTCAAAGAGGTAGTTGCCGCGACCCCGCCGCCGGCGCGCGGGGGCCGCGCACCGCGCATCCTGTTCGCCACCCAGGCGACGTCGCGTCCCCCGACATTCGTGTTGTTCAGCTCGGGATTTTTGGAGGCGGGCTACCGCCGGTTCCTGGAGCGGCGATTGCGGGAGACGTTCGGATTCGAGGGCAGCCCGATCCGCATCAATGTGCGAGTGCGAGAAAAGCGCGGTCCCAAGCGTTCTCGGTGAGCCGTCAGTTTTACCCGGTCTTGCTCAGCTGGAAGTCCCACTGCCCGACGACCCCGCCGGCCGGGCCTCGTCCGCACGGTTCCAGGGTGGCGGTGGTCCATTGGCCGGCCAGCGTCACGGCATCGAAGCTGACCGTCTTCGACACCGGCAGCGGGGTGTGATCCACCGGGCAGTCCATGCTGCCCCGCCCGCTGTACTCCCAGCGGCCGCCGTTGAGGTGAAACTCCGCGTTCTGCAGCCAGCGTTCGGCATCGACGGTGGTGCATGTCGCGCCGCACGGGGTGAACGTCCACGTCGCAGTCCGCTGCGACGGGCCGTGCTGCGCGGTGAAGGCGTACGGGCCTGACGGCACCTCCGGGGCGGCCTGGGCCACCGGCGGCGCCCCGAGGGCGAACAGCAGCCCGCAGACAGCACCGAGCGCCCGCATTCCGGTAATGCCGATCATCGCCTCACCTCTCCGCCGGGCTGCCTTAGCCCTGCGCACGATCAGCGTAGGGTGCTGCAAATGCCGGTATCGCAGATGGTGTTGATCCTGCTGGCGGGGGTGGGCGCCGGGGCGATCAACGCCCTGGTCGGCTCGGGCACACTGATCACCTTCCCGACCCTGGTGACGCTGGGTTTTGCCCCGCTGACCGCGACCATCTCCAACGCGATCGGCCTAGTGGCCGGCGGCATCTCCAGCACCTGGGCCTACCGACGCGAACTGCGCGGTCAGTGGGACAGGCTGCGCTGGCAGATACCGGGATCGCTGCTGGGAGCGGTGCTCGGCGCCTATCTGCTGCTGCACCTGCCCGAGAGCGTGTTCAACCGCATCGTGCCGGCACTGTTGGTCGGCGCCCTGGCGCTGGTGGTGATCGGGCCGAAGATCCAGGCGGTGGCGCAGCGCCGCGCGGCCGCCGAGGGCCGCTCCACCGACCAGCTCAGCGCCGGCCGGCTGACGGCATTGGTGGTCGGCACCTTCGTCGTCGGGGTGTACGGCGGCTATTTCGCTGCGGCCCAAGGAATTCTGCTGGTCGGCGTGATGGGGGTGCTGCTGCCCGAGTCGATGCAGCGGATGAACGCCGCGAAGAACCTGCTGGTGCTGATCGTCAACGTGGTCGCCGCCGTGGCCTACATCGTGACGGCATTCGACCGGATCAGCTGGCCAGCAGCGGGATTGATCGCCGTCGGCTCTCTGATCGGGGGATACCTGGGCGGTCACTACGGGCGCCGGCTATCCCCGAACGCGCTGCGTGCGGTGATCCTGGTGGTCGGTCTGATCGGGCTCTACCGGCTGCTGACGGTCTAGCCGGCTCAGGCGGGGCTCTGCCTGCGCCACCGGTCCCAGCGGCTGCGCGGTGCCCGGGTCGAGGCCATCACCTCATCCATCGGCGCGGCGTGCGGGTGATCCGGTTGCGCGGGTGCCTTCGGCGTCACCACCGCGGGCTCGGTGCCTTTCCACCAGACCGGCTGCAGCAGTGCCGAAACCACCGGAATGGCGTGCCCGACACTCTTGCGCCCCCACTGGCAGGCCCGGTCGATGGTGGCCGCCGACGGTGCCAGGTTGACCGGTGACAGGGTGGGGGAGAACCGGACCAGATGGTCGGCATAGGGCGCGTTGCGCACCATCTGCAACTGGATCGCCTGGGTGATCG
This sequence comes from Mycobacterium sp. P7213, assembly GCF_900604305.1. Lineage (NCBI taxonomy): Bacteria > Bacillati > Actinomycetota > Actinomycetes > Mycobacteriales > Mycobacteriaceae > Mycobacterium > Mycobacterium sp. P7213. The sequence goes on along the minus strand of NZ_UWOA01000025.1, from coordinate 49,115 downwards.
GCACCAGCCACAGGTGCTTGGGGTCCCACTGCGGGTGGAAGCAGTCGAAGGCGAGGTAGCAGGCGTTGCGGGTGCCCAACCGGCCGGCCCGCACCCGCTTCCAGGCCAGCTCCAGCGGCACATTGCTGGCGGCACCGCCGTCGACCAGGGCGCCCACGTCGTTGTCGGCCAGCAGCGCGTCGAACAGCGGCATCATGGCCGGGTCCTTGGGCTCGTGGTGCAGCACCCCGGGGATTGCCGACGAGAACGACGCCGCGTCAACGACGTTGACGTCCCGGTCCGGGTTGTCGCCGCCGATCACGATCGGTGTCACCACCCGCGGGTCGATGAAGGCGGCCGTCTGCCACATCCGCGTCGCCACCTGCGGGCCCAGGCCGATCGACAGATACGGGAAGGACCGCAACTGCAGTCCAGCCAGGCTCTGATTGCGGTAGCGCCCCGGCAGCGCCGCAAACGGCTGGCGGCGTACCCCGGCAACCACCGCATCGAACGGAATCTCCAGATCCGACATCTTCATCGGTGCGCCGTCTTCGCGGCGGAACATCGCGTCGGCGAACACGTCGAAGTTCAAGGCGAACACACCGGTCAGGCCGTGGCGGCGGCGCAGCCGCTCGGGACCCAGGATGGCGCGGAACGACACCGTCTTGGCCCACTCGATGTATTCGTCGATGGGCACCGGCAGGGTGCGGCTGACCACCGAGCTCAAGATGGAGCCGAACGAGGACCCGATCAGATAGTCGGGCACCGCCCCGGACTCCAGCAGGGCCGCCATGCCGCCGATGTAGACGAAGCCGGCGCCGCCACCGCCACCGAGGACGGTGACCAGCTTCTTGTGGCCCACCTCGGCATCCAGTTCGGCCAGTGAGAAGTCGTTGCCGTGGCGTTCGGCAAGCAGGCGGCGCTGCTCGTCCTGCTCGGGGGCCAGCGCGCCCAGGGTGTCGCGGGCGGCGACCAACGCCATCACCGGGTCGCGTTCCTCGCGCAGTGGGCCGCGCAGCGCGTCGGCCACCTTGGCCCGCCACCCGGCCAGTTCCGCACCGACCGAGACGTCACCGCGGCCGCGGGCGCCGCCCGGGCCGGCGGCCCCGGGCTCGAAGTCGTCGAGCCGGGCGAAGTTGAGCAGATACCGCAACCGGCGCAGCTGCTCGGCGCTCAACACGTCGGGCCGGCGCAGCGTGTGCCGGATCAGCCGGTTTTCCATCTTCTGCAGCAGCAACATGGTGTCGCCGCTGTCGACGACGTCGACCACTTCGTCGGTGACGGCGGGGTCGCCGCTGATCTCGGGAATGTCTATGGGGTCTGGGGGGTCGGGCATCTCCGACCACTGCTGCGAGGGGGGAAGCTGCATATGTGGTGGTTCCTGAGGGTTAGTCGCGCTGCCGGGGGAGGCAGTCCCGCGTGGCCGAGCCTACGCGGTGAAGGTGTCCTCACGCGGATTCGGGACACCCGCGGGCGTGCGGTAGCATTTCGACCTGCTGCCGGAGAAGTTCGGCGGTGGCGGGCTGTGGCGCAGTTTGGTAGCGCACTTGACTGGGGGTCAAGTGGTCGCAGGTTCAAATCCTGTCAGCCCGACAGAGTTGAGGTCAGGTCAGAGGGTGTTGTCGAGCAATCGGAGACACCCTTTTTCCAATTTGGACACCGCTTGTAGCCACCCCGGGCATGATTTCGGGGCTAGACGGGCACGGCGAGAACAGCAGTGGAGACATGGGAAACGAGGCACTGGACGTAGCCGTCACTGAGTTCGTTGCAGCGGTCGAGGAGCGCAACCGTGTGAGCGAGTTACTCAGAAAAGAGCGACAGTCTGCGCCGGCTCCCATCACACGGGACACGGATGCGGTGAAGAGATACATCGCTGCCCTCACCTCGGCGTACGAGAAAGTACGCACCGAGCTTGAGGCGAGCTACGTCAACATCGCGTCGAGTGGCGCGACGGTGATCGGGCTGACGGACAATCCGAACATCGCGAACCCGGCGCAGGCGCTGATGGACGATGCCGTAGCGGAGCGCGGTGAGTTGAAGAAGATGCAGGCCAGGTTGAAGAGGTTGGAAAGTGCAGGTGCTGGGCGGCTGGTCGTATTCTTCAGCCTCTTGCCGACGATTCTCCGCGCCTTTCCTCGTGAACAGCAGATACACAAGCACCTGACCGACCTGACCTCCTACTACCTGCTAGAGATGATGGATGACACCGGCGGCGACGGCTCCTAGCTGAGTCTTCGGTGGCCATGAACTTGGAGCTGGTGAAAATCCCTCACCGCCAGGGCGTGCAGCCATTCGGCTCCGATCACACGAGGTACTCATTCACCTGGTTGAGCGGCACCAGTGACCCGACAAGTACACCAACTATCGGGTGATGCTCGACGGCGTAGAAGTCGCGCGCTTGGTGACCGATGAAACGGTCTACTTCGCAGCCTGCGGATTGGGCGCGCTGAGTCGGGACGACGATTCAGACCAGTTCTGGGGCAGCGGTGTGGGGTGGCAGCGTTTCGTGAATCGCGACGGAAAATGCCGCCCTGCCTGAACTTGTCCAGCCCAACTGCTGAGGTAGTGGCCCGTGACGGTGCGGGGGACACCGCCGTGGGGTGTACAGGTGACGGTGGCGATGGGATCGGGGAATGTGTCAGGCAGGCGCAACGCTAGCCGTGCTCGTGCTTGAAGCAGTTTCGGCTTCGATGCCGACCTGGTACAAGCTTTTTCCGTTCCACCTCCACACCTCCGAACCGCTGATCGCGACATTGCCGCGCCCGCCTGCTTCGGAAATGATGTGCTTCGTCAGTCCCGTGGGAGTGTAGGTTTCTTCGGTGTTCGAGGCGCACCAGCGTAGGGGGCGGGCTCGATCATTGACCCAGAATGCGCGTCCTCGCAGCGGGTTCTCCGCGATCCAAGCATCCACCAGGGCAACGGTCGCTGCGTCTCGGAAGCCTTGCAGGTCGAAGGTGAGTTCGCTGTCTTCGGGGATGGTCTTCAGGTCGTGTAGGAGATAGGTCGTCCGCATCCTCCGATTGCTCTCGGCAATCTTCGTCGCCACTGAGGCGGCGGTCGTGACGGCAACGCCAGGAGTCAGGACTCTGGTGGAGGGGTCTACAGCGGGGAACAGTCGGCGGAACACAACGCACGGCTTTCCTTCTTCGAGCATGAAGGCGTTGACGGTGTGCATTTCGATGACCAGGTTCGGGGTGAGATTCGAGAGCCATGTGACGGTGGTGTAGGTCTGAGCGGTGAAATCCTCTGCAAGAAGGATGATCTTGGGGACGGTGAGCACGTCGTCGTCCCAAGTTCCATCGACGTGACTTTCGAGCAGCTCGGCGGCATCGGCGGGGGCGTAGGGCTGCTCGGGTGTTCCACGATTGAGGTAGTCGGCGTGCGCGTCAGCGAGTGTTTCCTTGCTGAACCCGGCGACCAACGCTGCGTAGGTGATCGCCTGCATGTGGACGTTGGAGTCGGTCCCGCGCTTCAGTTCCACGACCACAAGTTGGCCTGTGGCATCGAGTCCGAGTATGTCCAGACGCTCTCGTGCCAGGTCACCCGAGTCTGATGACCACTTGTTGTATTGGGTGGTGACGACGCGAACGTTCTCGCCCAGCACCTCGGGGTGATCGACCACCCAACGTTCCAGGTGGGTGGCTTCCCAGAACCCCAGCTTGGCGAGCTGCGTAGAAGGCATCGGTGCGCAAGTCATACGGTCTTCCGCCACGGCAAACATCAGCATCTCTGACGACATGCCACGAAGTGTTGCACGCACGGCGGACGGGCTGACTAAGCAGCACATGGGCGGAGCTGGACAACCGTACGAAGGAGAAGGTTCAACGATGAGCAGTGCCGATTGAGTGCCCCCACCGTTGCCTTGATTGAGCTGAACGGCGCAGGAGTGTCGCAGACTGCGGTTAGGTTCGTGCCGTTCGCAGTGGCACGTACGTGAAAGGCATGAAAATGCAAGTGGAGTCCGCTGAATCGCGGCGCGTATTCAAGATTGGGCAGGAGGCGTATGGAGGAGCAACGATAGTCAACTACCCCGAAACGTTCGACTCGTTCCAGGTAGTGGGAGATGAACTCGTGGTATCGCGCAATGGCTCGGTAGCGGCTCGCTTCGGCAGCGATGGGCGGTTCCGGCTTTGAGTGCTACTGAGCCTGATGTTGAGTCGCGCGAGGTTGCCGTTCTAGGGACTGCTTGCGCGCGTGACCTCGGAGACCCCATGCGGTGGTTTGCTCCAGATGGATATCCAAATTCTTTGGCGCTGAGCATTGTTGATTCCATTTATTCGACGGGGGCCCGCTATTCCTCCGTGGAGAATGTCGTTGCGCGGTATCGCAGCTTCCGACGGGATGTGGGAGCTGACCCGAATGTCGATGGTGCGGATGAACTTGCCGCGACATTTGCGCAACTCGGCGTGGACGGTTGGGCTGATTCCATCGGCAATCGTCGTCCGACATCCTCAGCCAAGGGCGCACCGCTGAAAGCCGAAGCCATATTGCTTGCCGTTGAGGCGCTTTCGGGTCAAGGTGTGCGGAGTGCGGCGGACTTGCGTGCGTTGAGTTGGGACCGTGAACGTGCGCAACAGGTGGAGTCCGCGTGGAGGGCTGTACCAGGGCAGAGCTCTGGCATTACCTGGGCGTACCTGCTGATGCTCGCGCACGTGCCTGGTGTCAAGGCGGATCGGATGGTCGTGCGATATGTAGCCCGTGCGTTGGGAGCAGGGGAGCGAGGCGTGAGCGCGTCCAAGGCGGCGGACCTGGTAACGGGCGTCGCTGGGGAACGTGGCTGGGATGTCCTGAAACTTGACCACGCTATATGGAGGTTCGAATCCGGGCGACCTTTTCAGACCTGACGGGCAGAGGCACGGACATTTCGTGACTGATTGTCTGCTGCCCATCGACGGTTGACCCCGCATGGAGGTGCATTCTGCGACAGCTTGGCGGAGTGCACCTCCATGAATGAGGAGACCGTCGCTATCCGAGCGTCCGTTGGTCAATCAGCGCGGTGAGGGCGTTGGCGTCCATCGGTGCGTTTCCGCTGAGGACAGTTCCGAGGGGGACACCGCCAAGGTCGTCATAGATCGACAGCCTGACCATCCGAACGCCGCCGTGGAGTGCGGTGATATCGCGCATGGCGTCGTAAATTGCGCGTTGCTTCCAGCGTGGCGAGCCGGCCCCGTCGAGGACACCGTTCGGTCCAGGTGGTCCGAACTGTCGCTCTGTCGAAGCATTCGTCCAGTACCCGCCATAACCGCGACCCTTTCGACAGTCGTCTTCGAACTCGGCTGCGTACGTGATGTAGGAATTTCGCCAGGGAAGTCGCTGCGCCCATTCAGTTTCCAGTGTCGTTGCACGGTAGCGGTTGAAGTGCGCGGATTCGTCCAGCTCCACAACCAAGTTGCCTGCGTATGCGGAATCCCATGGTCCCGTTCTGAGTGGGGGATCAGGGTGAATGCCCCCGAGCGCGCGATATAGATTGATGACCTTTTCGCGCGCTTCGGGTGGCATCGCAGCGAGCTTCGGGCGTGGGGGTTGGTCCGCTTCGCTGAACCCCATCCCGCGCAGTATTCCGCCAAGCCGGTCCTGTTGTGCGCCCATACTCGATCCTCCCCGATTTTGCCTCTTGGCGTGATCACATCTGCGGGACCGTAGCGGGCAGGTGTGACACAAACCGCTGCGCTGTTGTAGATCGGTTCGGATGCGCCTGCAGGCTCTGTCGCCACTGTGGTCACCGCCGGCGACAATCCCAACAGATTAAGCGTTCACTTTTTGTTAAGGTTTCGACCAGGATTTGCTTAGCCAGAGGAGCAGGGGTATGGGTGTTCGGGTAGGCAAGCGCAAGGTCGGTCGCACGGCAGCTGCTGCCGGTGCAGCGGGGATGTTCACGGCTTTTGGGCTGATCGCGCCGGCCGCGCACGCCGACTTCGAGGATCTCTTCGACAGCTTCAGCGCGATGGATACTGGTTCCGCAGTGGGTACCGCGCCTGATGCTGCGGAGACCTTCGATCTGTTCTGGGTCGGTGCTAACGGGATGGGTGGCTTGCACGCTCACCTGGAGGACTTCATCAACGACAACCTCTGGTGGCTCAGCCCGATCAACGCACTGTTTGCCGTCGATAACCATTGCGGCCTGATCTGCGACGGCGCCGACTCCACGCTGATTACTAACGAACTCGGTCAGATCATCGGTGGTACCGCGGCTCAAAACGGCGGCTGGTTCTTCGGTGAGGGAGGTAACGGCGCAGCTGGGTTCGCCGGTGGCTCGGCTGGGATGATGGGCAACGGCGGTGCCGGCGGTGACGGCTACCTGCAACCGGTGGCCGAGGACTCCAACGTCGTGGTGGCTATCGCCGGCGGAGCCGGCGGGAGGGGTGGATGGCTGTTCGGCAATGGTGGTGATGGCGGCGACGGTGGCGGTGCTGTCAGCCCCTTTCTTCAACCGTGGTATCTGGACTCCCGTGGTGATGGTGGAGCCGGTGGAGCCGGTGGTGACGCGGGGCTTTTCGGTAGCGGTGGTAGCGGTGGCGCCGGTGGTTCCGCCGCGAACCTTGGTTACGACTCCGATTCCGCTCCGATTCCAGGCGGCGGTTACATCCCCGTCAACGGCGTTGACGGCGGCAACGGCGGTTCGGGCGGCCGAGGTGGCGCTGGCGGCTCGATCACCGGCAACGGCGGCGACGGCGGGGACGGCGGCGTTGGTGGCCGCGGCGGCAACGGTCTGCCTCAACAGCTGTTTCCCGGCGTTGGCACCCCCGGTGACGGTGAATCCGGTGCTAACGGCGGTGCGGGCGGCGACGGCGGTCTAGCGGGTAAGGCGGCTGGGCTGCTGCCCGGGACTGCTGGGACTTCTGGCGACGGCGGCCAGGGCGGCGGAGGCGGCCAGGGCGGCTACGGCTACGGAGTCGGCCACCTCGGCGGTGCCGGCGGCAACGGCGGCGCTGGTGGCAACGGCGCAGACGGTGGAGTCGCGGATGGCAACGGCGGGAACGGCGGCAGCGGTGGCCGCGGCGGTAGCGGCTACTACGGGGCGGATGCCGGCGAAGGCGGCACCGGCGGCAAAGGCGGCGACGCCGCATCGGGTGGTGCCGGCGGCAATGGCGGCCATGGCGGCGATGGCGGCTGGGTCTTCCAGGGCGGCGGTACCGGCGGTATCGGCGGCGACGGCGGTGACGGAGGCAACTCCGGAAACCAGGCGGGCGGAACCGGAACCCCCGGAACCACAGGCAGTGGCGCCAACGGACAAGGTGGCACCGGAGGCGCCGGCGCCCAGCCGTAATCCCAGGATGAGGCGGCAACGGCGATGACCACCCCCGCTGACCGCTTCAGTCGCTCCTCGGCTCGGCGACGCAACGCTTCGGGGTTGCCGGCTCCGCGGCGCATCGGTGCGCCGATGTCGATGATCGGCTCCCCGATCCGCTCGTCTCGGCGGGGAGGTTTCCCGCTCGTAGGAGTCGGCCAATTCCTGGTAATCGGCGCTGGTCAGCTCGTCCGCACCCATGCCCCCGACGCTACCGCCGCACACCGTCACAGTTCCCGCTCTCCGGCGTTCCACGCGCGGGCGACGCCGCGCACGAGGGTGCGTACCGCGCTGACCGGCGATCCTCCGTGCGGTGGTGCCAGGTGGCACATCCAGCAGGAGCAGACACTCACCCCGGCGTAGACGAACTGCCAGTAGCAGCGGCCGACACGGCCGGTGCTGCGGTCGGGTAAGTCGCAATTGCGGCCGGCGCAGCGGTGGACGGGGCCGACGGAGATTCACGGCGTGCGACGCGGACGTGAAACGGAGCATGAGCATCGCTGACCGGTGTGTCGTATGAGACTAGAGCTCCTCGATTACGGGCACTCGCCGGCGTGCGCTTGCCAGCACTCCGGGCACACCTTCGGTTCGCGTCGTTGGGAAGCGTTCGCCTTTTGCGGGATCCCGGACGCGTAGGCGCAATCCAACGGCTCCATCTTCAGGTCGGGGAAGTACTCGGCCTTGAACCGTGTGAGCTGCACGTCGATGTGGTGGCGCAGCCCGTCGGTCATCTCGCTACGGAAGTGCAGCAGAGCCCGGTACACGGCCTCGTCGTAACGAGCCTGCGCCTTGGATGCCGTGAACTCCCCCTCGAGCACGTTGCTCACGCCACGGCGGCAGGAGCGCAGTTGGGCGGTGCCGATATTGCGCTTCGTGGCGGCGTCCTCGACGGTGAGGCCGGCTTCCTCTTCACGGAGGGTGTGGCCGAAGTGGCACTCGGCTCGGCGGAGGAAGCCACGGATCTCGTCGCGGTGCGAACTGGCGGTGTGGGTCACGGGCGCAAGCGTCGCACAGTGCGAGGACATCGCGAGGTTGCTCGAAGTTGTCTCGCGAGTTGCTAGTTGTGACGTCAGTCCGCGATGAGACGATCACCGCATGGCGATCGTGAACGGCCGCAACGCTGATCCCGACGTGGTTGAAAAGAACAAGCAGCGAATCCGTGACCCTCACGTCAAGCCACTCAACGACTTGGCTGATCAGATCGCGGACGCTGAGGGGCTCCCACATGGGCACGTTCCGTATGCCGACCCTGACCAGGGCGGGATCCACGCGCGGATGTTGGTGCTGTTTGGACAACCCGTCGACGAAGGCCGAGGCAGGCACTGGCTCAGGGCTGCTGAGCCTGGAGAACAACGACCGGACTGCCCGGAATTGTCGCGAGGCGTACGACCGCCACGGTGTGGACTGGCGCGATGTCATCCACTGGAATGTGGTGCCGTTTCCCGTAGCCGGGGTGAAGAACGGCGGGTCGACTGTCGCAGAGAGGGCGCGGGCTGTTCCGTGGACGCGCGAAGTCGTTGGGCTCCTGAAGGAGTTGGAGGTCGTGCTCCTCTTGGGCGGCGCTGCCAGGGACGGATGGAAGCGCGCCGCTCTTGACCTGCCGAACGTCTACGTTGTGCCCGGCAATATCCCGCATTGCTCGCAGCGCGGCCTCAACACCAACGGCGGGCGAGCCGTCTTCGAGAGGGCGATCGAAACGGTCGCGCGCCGCCTGCGCGACGGCGGGTAGCCGAGGTCGATTCTTTTCCGCTGGCGGTGGTGAAGCGCGCGGGCAGGCGGACATTACGACGAGGGTGTCGCGCACCGTCGATAGGCTCCGTCGCATGACCGTCCTCACCGAGGCTCAGCGGAGGCTTCTGACGTTCGTACAAGCGGCCAACCACGGCGGCTATTCGCCGACGCCCGATGAGGTGAGTGAGTGGGTTCAACGACCGGACCTCAAGCCAGGCAAGGTGACGAGGCGACGCGTAGACAGGCCGTCGCTGCCGTTCTACTCAGAGACGGCGAACGCGATCGCTGGGACGATGAAATTCGAGCTGAGCGAGGCGATCACCGAGATGGCCCGCCGGCAGATTGCCGATGCCATGAGTCCATTGATGAAGCAGATCGGCGGCTTGGTCAGCCCCCGGTCGGGCGAAGCACGCCTGATCGAGGAGCGAGAACCAGACGAGACACTAGTCGAGCAGGTACTCCGGTTTCGCTGGGTCAAGTGCTCGGCTACTGGCGCTGGTCTGCTGCTAACTGAGTTGGGCAGCGCACTGCTGCGCGCAGATACAGACCTCACCACCACAGCCGAGATCACCGTCCTGGGCGGCGATGACCCTCTGGCATGGGGGAGCCTGGTCGGCACCATCGCGGAGGTGGGTGAATGCATGATCGTCGACCCGTATCTGAAGCTGGAACACTTACTTGTCCTAGCTCAGTTCACGAGAACAAGCCGCGTGATCATGCGGCGACCGTCGAAGGAAGGCGACCTAGTCGCGTGGCGAGTGTGCCTGGCTTCGCCCGACCTCAACATCGAGATGCGGGTCGCCGATCCCAAGCTGTTGCATGACCGGTACATCGTCGGGGAGACCGATGTGTACACCCTCGGCTGCTCACTGAACGGGGTAGGACGTAAGCCCACGACCCTGGCGCCGCTCTCGGGTCAGGTCGCCGATCAGGTCCGCGCGATCGTGGAGGAATGGTGGGATGCGGCGGAGCCGATCGGAGACCCTCCTGCCGCTGAGGAGGAGTCGGAAGACGGTGACGGAGGTTCAGATTCGCAGTCCTCAGGCGAGCCGGGGTGAGCCTCACGCAGCAGGAGGTGATGAAGGTCGTCAATCGCTTCATCGGCGTGAGCGGTGGCTACCTGGGCGATTTCACCTATCGGACGCATGCGGAGTTCTACCCCGAGTATTGCGACCTTGGCGTCGATCCGGAAACGTATGTCGGGACAACACGGGAGCGCTTTATCGAAATCCTGTCGACGCGGTCGGCGCGGGACCAGGCGAAGATTCTGCGGGGTCTGATCGAGCGATTCGGTGACGACCCTGACCACCCGAGCCGCTCCGAGCTCCGCCCGGAACTTGAAGGGTGGATCGCCCGACTAGAGAGTGCGCCGGCGGTCGCTTTGGACGTCCCCACGCACACCAGAGACGTCGTTGCGCGTGCACTCGCTGACGCTGAACAACTGATCCGTAGCAACGGCGCGACGAGTGCGGTTGATCGGATCCACACCGCGTTGCACGGTCACGTGCTGGCCCTGTGCCAGGCAATGGGTACCGATGTCGACCGCGAGACAACGTTGACCAGGGCGCTCAAGCTGCTGCGGCAGAATCACCCCGCTCTAGAGGCAAGCGGACCGCGTGCCGAGGACATCTCACGAGTGCTCGGGGCGATGGCCACCGTCCTCGACTCCCTCAACCCGATCCGAAACAACGCGAGCGTCGCACATCCGAACGAGGAGTTGCTCGACGAACCCGAGGCGGGCCTGGCGATCAACGCCGCGCGAACGATCTTCGCTTTCCTCGATGCAAAGCTCGGCGGGAGAGGGTAGGCGGCTTTAGCGGCCCATGAGGCGACACCATCGCGAAAGCCGCGGCGGGGGGACTGTCGGCGGTTAGCCTGCTGTTCGTGCCGTGCTGGGTTCATTCATTCCTCGACTGGCTGTCGCAGCACTGGGGCGACGTCGTCCCGGCTTGGCTGGCGGTCCTCGTAGCCGCTCTTTTCGGAGTCCAGTCGTGGCGTTCATCTCGTCGCTCGGAGACCGCGAAGGCTGCTGCGCAAGCTGCCGAGTCCAGAGCCGCCAAGGCAGCTGAGGCCGCAGCTGCAGCGGCAGACCGATCAGCCGATGCTGCCGAGCGGTTGGCCACTGCGCAAGAGGCTCACAACGTGCTCCTTCAAGACGCCGCCGATGCTGAAGAGCGGAAGCCGTGGCGGATTCACCGCGTCGGTAATGCGATGGATTTCCGGCTGACCAACCTCACCAACACTCGCAAATATGCGGTGGTCGTTACCGGCGAGCCCACAGTCCGGCCCCGCGACGTGTTCATCCCGGGAGGTGGGGGAGACAACAGCTTTGACGTGGTCGACGGGAACCAGACCGTAAGGCTGGGCCTGTTCGTAGCCATGCAGACGGCGGACCGCTCGGTGACGGTGAATTGGCACCCGACACCCGACCACAGCGGTGAAGCTTGGACCCAGCGAATCGACTTGCCTTAACTGCCACCCGCAGCCTGCCGTCGGCGCCGCGCGGCGACGGGTCCGCCGTAGCAAGCACCTTGAGCGGCGGCGAGCTGACCGGGGGGCTCAGATGCAGCCGACGACGGGAGGCGCCCATTCCAGTCGCCCCATTCGAACTGGACACCGTCGCCGACGAACATCACCGCCCGTATTCCACGTCGTTGGGCCGAAGCAACGGCCGCGCGAAAAACGCTGCGCAACATGGCTGAATCCCAAGGTGCGTTGACACCGACCACCACGCGGTCGGCCTGTGGCAGCGCTTGGCCAACGCGGCACAGCAGTTGGCGTGGATTGTGACCGGTGTAGGTCTTGAACTCGGTCAGTAGACCGCTGACAGCGGCGTCGGGTGAGCGCAGACCGGCGAGGTGCCGCGTCGGAAGCGCGATTACGTTGTGCCCCTGGCGGGCGAGAAGGCGGGCAATACACCACTCTTGCTCGTCGAACGCGGCTAACGACTCGTCCACGTCGCCCGTGGGTCTGCCCGCCCATGAGTCAGCTTCGTGCATGGCTAACGCTGTGGTGAAGGCCGTCTGATCGCCGCCGGCGACCCATAGGTCGACGTCGTGCATGTAGGCGCTGCGTGCGAGGGGCAACAACACGAGCGAATAGTTGCAGCGGGGTACGACACGGCGCTGTTGCTGGACCGCTACCCGGCTCGCGTTTTGAACTCGGAAGGATCCGGTGACGTTTCCGGGTCGCCGTCCTCGTCCCAATCGTGGCAGTACGGGCACCAGGGTCGTAGACGGTGATGCAACCAGGTGCTGTACAGCGAGGTGAAGAGCAAGATATCCGCCGGAATCCGGGTTAGATGCTGGATCGTTTGGCTCCCGAAGTGGTTACCGATGAACGCGATCGCAGCGGCGGGGACGAGCAGCCCGAAGATCCCGACGCCGGTGACTATCTGATGCGAGAACCACAGCACTCGCTTGCGGCGCTCCGCCTGGACGGGCGCGTCGGCAGGGACCTCGTCCATGCACCGCATGCACAGATGCGCTGACCGTAGGTGATACATAGTTGCGAACTGGCAGCCGAGAATCGCAGCTGCGATCGCCAGGTCGAGGGACGCTAACCACCCAAACCAGGAGGCGACGCGTGTCACCAAACCCGCAGCCAGGATCCAGGGAAGGGCGTGTGTCACGGTCGTCATCGCCCGGGCCCCTCCGGATTCACCTGGATTCGCCGGGATCATCGGAGACTTCCTAGAACAGTGGCGTCAGCGGTTTGCGCAGGCGTAGTCATGGTCACGGCGGGGAGGGTAACGGCGAGGGGCGACAAGGTCGGAGTTGAAAGGCTTCCAGGCTTGGGACAGAGGGCCCAGCCTCGGGCACCCGACACGCTCCCAACGCCGCCGGGCGGCGTTCAGAGCCCATCGCCATGCCGAGACTAAACACCGCACGATCAGAACCCACGTCAGTCCGTTCTCCCCGATGCTAGGTTCACCCCCACTGCCGAGTGGGCGCGGAGGCCGTTGATGGAGTCATTTGACGTTGTCGTTGTCGGGGCGCGCTGTGCAGGTTCTGCGCTCGCCACTTACTTGGCGCGGGCAGGGATGCGGGTGTGCCTGGTCGACAAGGCCACGTTTCCGAGTGAGACGCCATCGACTCACGTGATTCAACCTCGGGGCGTGGCGATTCTAGCTGGACTGGGCGCGTTGAATCCGGTGCTGGCGCACGGCGCGACCCAACTGGACAGCTTCAGTTTGGTGATCGACGACGTGCGTCTCGACGGTGCCCTCGGCGATACGTTTCCCCATCTTGGTCTGAATGTGCGGCGCACAGTTCTTGACCACGAGTTGGTGAATGTGGCTATGAAATCGGGGGTTGATGTGCGGACCGGCCTCCGGGCTACCGGGGTCCGCAATGCGGAGTCACGCGTTGCCGGCATCGAGACCGCCGATGGACCCATCGCTGCGGGATTGGTGGTGGGCGCTGACGGCCGGGGTTCGATGGTGGCGAAGTCCGTTGGCGCTCGCAAGTATTTGGAGGCGCCCGGCGGTCGTGTGCCGGTGTGGGGATATTTCGCGACGGGGCAACAGGAGCCACGCCTACGTATCGGGCGCAGGGGCAACTTCTCGTTCCTAGCCAGTCCGACGGATTCGGGCCTCTACATGGCAGCCGTCGGCGTCGACCACCGTGAGATCGAGTACTTCAACCGTGACCGTGAGACCAATTTCCGCGACGCACTTCGTCAGTGGCCTGAGCTCGATGCCATCGTCGGCGACGCTGAGCGTGACGGTCCGCTGCGCGTCATGGCCAACTGGCACAGCTATTTTCGAGAATCGGCTGGGCCGGGATGGGCGCTGGTCGGGGACGCCGGGCATTTCAAGGATTTCTCTCCGGGGCAGGGAATCTCCGACGCCCTCTGCCAAGCCAAGTCGCTGGCGAAGGCCATCAGTGCCGCCGGTAGTTCTGCACAGGCACAGGACGCTGCACTGAAGCGGTGGTGGGGACAGCGAGACCGCGATTCCTACGACATGTACTGGTTCGCCATGCAGATGGCACCGCCTGGGGCGGCCTCGCCGCTGGTCGCCGAAGTCATCCGGCGCGTATCGGCTGACCCGAAAGGTGCTACGACGCTGCTGAAGGTGATGAACCGCGATCTGCCGTCTGCCAAACTGTTCACCCCGCCACGGCTGCTCGCCGCGTCTTACACGACGCTTCGCAACTACCCGGGCCAACGGAGGGCGACTCTGACCGAGATCGGCGAACAGATGGGTGCTGAAATCGACAAGCTTCGGGCGCGACTTGGATCGCGATCGAACCGCCCATAGTTCTGGCGATTCAACCGGGCTATGGCTGCCGTCGCTCGTCGGGGACTAACCCGGTCGGCTCGGGCCGCTTTCATCGCGATGGCTGAGGTGGCGCCATTTCTGAGTATGGTTCGAACGCGGGCTGTGGAGTGGTGAGGCAACCCGCCTTGAACCTTGAACTGATGTTCCCCAGCCTATTCACTATGGCGGCTACGAGATCCGTTGAGGGCCCGTGATCTCAAGTCTAGGAACGGCGGCAGACCAACGGGGGAATCGTTCAGTAAGCGTACGAACGAAGCCCTTCTTTGTTGCCAAAATCGGTTGCCAGATCGGGTGCGGCGAGGATCGAAATGATCAATCGGACAATTGTTTCGGCAGCGACGCGCGCATCCGGTTCTGCAATCTCGCGACGGCCGATGAGATTGTTCGCCAGGGCCTCGATACTCGCCCGCGCTAGCGGGCCGGGATCCTGTTTGGCCGCTTCGCTGAACTAGTGGTCCTGGCGGCCGCAGCCGATGATGTATATGAAGGTTTCGGTGACAGTTTCTTTGGTGCTGCGCTCCGGCCTGCCAGCCGCAACCAGTGATTAGGCGAGTCGGCGGCCTTCCCTCACAAGCAAAGCGCGCACCATGGCGTCGCGGCAATCGAAGACTGGCCAGAACCCCGCGAGTCCGGAGCCAATGGCGATGCCGTCCGCGGATGCCCCCCGTCAGGACGGAAGTCGGTGATCCGCTCGCACGTGATCAATCCCCAGATCGTGGTGCAGGATCCCCGGCGCGCTGGCACGCACCGGGGCGATGGCAGCCAGGATGCCCCAGCACGTGAGGTGGACAGCGGGATGCACGGCGTCGGGCGTATCGCCGGCGTAGAACGTGAACCGCGTGTTGCCGCGGGCGTCGTCGGACGCGGTTCGCAGGCGCCACCGCAGGGGAGCGTCAGTGTCGGGGCTGTCGGTGCCAAGCACAGCGCGCGCGTCGGGGCCTCCGGTCCGGAAGACGGCGTCGCCCAGGAGAGCCCCAGCCAGCTGCAGTGACGGCTCGTCGACCGGATGCTCGGTGACCGCCTGGGACAGCGTCACCGACTGCGTGCCGCGACTGATCCCGGAGAGGGCCCGCATGACATAGCCAGGCAGGGCAGTGGCGTGTCCTCCCGTGGCGTGGAACGTGGAACCGCCGGTGCGACAGGCGGCGAGCACGGCCTCGGCATCGGCAACCGGTGAGACGGTGATGACGTCTGTGCCGGAGGCGAGTGCCTCGAGCACCGCCTGGGAGTCCGGTGGCCCGTCGGTGGCGAACACGACCAGATCCGCCGAAGCACCGTCAGTGACGAGTCCGAAGTTGTCCGCGCGCTCGGTGATTCGGTGGGTCAGGTGTTCGGCGACAGCGCCGTCGCCCACCACGGCGACGGTGACGGCGGGCGTGGTGGCGCTCATGCGGGCTCCAGTCGGTAGCGAGGTGCGAGATCGGGGATGACGACGCCGGGCGGGGCCGCGATGACCGCGGGCGCCGCGGCCAGCATGGCGTTGACCGAGATGTCGGTGACGGCGGACCAGTCGGCGTTGAACGCTTCGTCGTCGGGCTCGCTGCGCATTTCGACCCGGCCGGGCTTGCCCTCCAGGGTGATGAGGTGGCCGCCGGCGAGGCTGTTCGGATGATCGGGCCCCAGGTGCGCGTTGCCGCCGCCTACGTGCCAGCACTCCTCGTTGGTCATGAAGAGCCGGTCACCGATGTAGCCGCGGTAGGTCATGTGGATCGCGCCGACCGTGCCGGGTCGGATCACCGTGCCCCCGGCAGCCACCTCCACCCGCGCGGGGACGGGGTAGACGTGCCGTTCGACCCGCACCTGTTCCGGGGGCACCCCCCACAGCTCCCACGCGACGTTGCCGAGCACCGCGTCGAAGTAGAAGTGCTGCATCCAGGCGATCGCGTGGTCGTTGTCGACCGCGCTGAGCGGCTCGCCGAAGCCCAGGCTGGCGAGGCCGCCCCACATGCCGTCGGGGGCCGCGGAGAGGTCTCCGACTTCGAGGAACCGCACCTCCTCGACCTCCTCCATCAGAAGGGCGAGCCGGAGCAGCAC
This sequence comes from Mycobacterium sp. P7213, assembly GCF_900604305.1. Taxonomy (NCBI): domain Bacteria; kingdom Bacillati; phylum Actinomycetota; class Actinomycetes; order Mycobacteriales; family Mycobacteriaceae; genus Mycobacterium; species Mycobacterium sp. P7213. The sequence goes on along the minus strand of NZ_UWOA01000025.1, from coordinate 32,799 downwards.
TTGCTCGACCATCAGGCCGGGATGCAGGCCCGTTCCGTGCAGCGAGACGCCACCCGTCAGGCAGGCCTTCTGCAGACGGACACCGTCGACGCGTTGGTGGATCGCCCGGCCGAGTACCCCGCGCGCGAGCAGTTCGGCTCCGGGCCGCAGCGCGAAGCCGACGGGGGAGTCGACGGCCCGCATGGTGGCGGCCAATCCCCTCAGCGCGCGCTTCTCGGCTGTGCCGAAGACGTTGCCAGTGACCTTGAGGCGGGCCAGCGAGCGCAGCACTGACATCGGCGAGTGCGATTCCGAGAGCCAGGTCGGCTGGGCCGGATTGTGGAAGGCGGCCGCCGAGACGACGTTCTTGCCGGACGCCAGCAGTTCGACCACGTCCTCGTCCGCACCCTGCAGGAGTGCGGGTGTGGTGGGAGTGTGGATCACGAGGTCGGCGTCCAGCGCGAGGATCGCCTCCTTCGACGTCGTGGCGCGTATACCCACCGGGTCGCGGCCGGCGAGGACGCCGATGTCCACGCCGTTCTTGTGCGGGCTGAACACCTTCACGCCCACCACGTCGTAGTCGGGAGACTCCAAGGTGGTTTGAAGGGCTCGTCCGCCCATATCGCCGGGACCCCAGATCACGACCCGGATCGGTTGCTGCGCTGCCATGCACGAAATGTAGACGAAAGCCGCCTCTCGGACGCTTTCGGTGCCGGGCTGCGGACGTTTGCTCACTAAGCCGACGTCGCGCGTAGCGGGGAATCGGTAGCCGGGCACACGGATTCAGCAGAGATACCGGTGCCCCGCAGCAGCATGAAGCCCTTGAAGGTCCAGGTTTGACGCTGATCGCGGCCAGCCGGATTTACTGCAACGCATAACAGCTTCCATGAAGAACCTGTAAAGGCTGCTGGATCATCGCGCGCCTGGGCGGTTCTTGCGGGTTACGTTGTCGTCCATGACGAGCGAGGAACAACTCCGGCAGATAGCCAGGGACGTATTCCCGGACTGGTCGCGGCCGCCCAGGATCGTGGTGGAGCAGATCGGCGAGCTGGTCAGGCGATGGCCGGTTGAGGGCTTCGCCCGCGAGAAGCTGCCCGATCAGGAGTGCCGTCTGGTCTGGATCGACAGGCACGTGATTGGACAGCTGGACTACTTCGCGGACGCTGCGGAGGAGCAGAATCTGGCTGTGGTGATCCGGCCGCTGAGCCAGGTAATCGGGCTCGATGTCAACGCCTATGCTGCGGCGGACGGCGGTTTCGGGGAGCGGACGTACCGGCGTGCGATGCGGGTGCGCTTCGCATCGGGGGATCCGATCGAGGTCGACACGACTCGATACACGAATGACGGCCTCCGTGGTCACGCCGACAGGTTCATCGATCGGGTACTCGACGCACTGGCGGGTACACCCGCTGGGGAATAGGGGAGATGCGAGAATCAAGACCAGGAATCCGACGCAGCATTCAACGAAAGCCATCATGCCCGAAGACCAGAACACAGACGTGCCACCGAATCACCTCTCCATCGACCCGCGCAGCGAGTTCTACGACGAAGAGGTGCTCCGCCGCGACGTGGGCATTCGCTTCAATGGCGTCGAGCGAACCAACGTTTGCGAATACGACGTGGCTGAGGGCTGGGTGCGTGTCGAAGTCCCTACCGCGAAGGACCGTCGCGGAAATCCTATGGTCGTCAAGCTCAGCGGCACGGTTGAGCCTTACTTCCGCCCAGCAAAGTAGCGGACGCCCCGCAGCTCAGCTGTTTCGATCGCCGCCGTTCCATGCGCGGGCCATGCCGCGCAGGCGGGTGCGTACCGCTGATCGGCGATCCTCCGGCCGGTTGTGCGAGTGGCACATCCAGCAGCTGCACACATTCACTCCGGTGAAGTGGAACCGCCAGTGGCAGCGGCTGACATGGCCAGTGCTGCGGTCGGGCAAATCGCAATCGCGGCCGCCGCAGTAGTGGACCGCGACGACGGTGATCTCGCGGCGGGCGACGCGTACGTGAAACGGAGCATGAGCATCGGTGCGGGACATGCGGATCCTCGGAACGGGTAGCCCCACCGGGTCCGCGATCGCCGCGGGGATGAGGCTACGGCGTGTTCCGCAGACCGCCGGCCGAAGTCACTGATGCCATGCCGAGGAGCTTATCCGGCGGAGTCCGTCATACCTCTCTGCTTCTCGGGGTCTTCGCTCCGAATGGCTGGATTCGCGCCGCTGCCATCGTCGGTGCGACTAGATGACACGGTCACGTATGGAGCGGGAGGGGTTTCCGTGCCGTCTAAACGAATGCTGCGGTTCATCACCGGGATTGCTGTCGCTGCCACGGCGAGCTGCGGGGCTACGAGTACGACAGGTGCGCCGCCTCCGACCGCCACTTTTGCCGCCGCCACGACCGGTGCTGCCCCCGTCGATAGCCGCCCGCGGGGCTACGTGTCCGAGGAGACCTGGACCGATGGCCCGTGGCCGCTGACCGTTTCCGAAGCAACCCTGATGTGTGCGCGCCAAGGTGTCGATGGAGGGCAGCAGGCGGTGACTCCCGCTGCGAATCGGAGGATGTACGCCGTGAACGGCGCCGCTCAGTCGACCGGGCAATACGAAGACGTCGACGTGATCTGGGCCGACGATGCCACATACCCAGGACTGAAAGTGGACATCGGCCCACTGCTCGCCAAAGGATTGGCGCTCTGCGACTGAAGCGGCCCGTCAAAAAACTGCACCCACTGATCCTTCTGAACAGGAGCGCCGTGCAGTTCACGCGTTGGCGGCTCACCCTCACTCTCGCAGTGCTTTTCGGCGCAACGTTGCCCGCCGCCCCGACCGCGGCTGCGATGGTGATCCTGGGCGGTGGGGCTGCCATCGTCGTCGACGGCAATAGCTACTGCACGCTGACCACGATCGGACATGATCGGGCCGGTGACGTGGTGGGCTTCACCGGAGCGGTGTGCGGTGGGCCGGGGGCATCGGTCGCAGTCGTGGGAACGGACACGACTGTCGGCACCATCGTGGCCGTCAACGGAGACCTGCGCTATGCGGTGATCAAGTTCGATGTGCCTGACCTGATCCCGGTGTCGGACTACGCCGGTGTGGTGATCAATGGTATCGGCGCGGACCCGGTGTTCGATTCACTCGTGTGCAAGTACGGGCCCACCACCCCTGGCATCTGCGATCGCATCAGTTTCGACGGCTGGCCGCGTATGACGATGTTTGGGCAATTCGAGGCGGGCGATGTGGGAGCGCCGGCAACCATGGACGGCCGGCTGGTCGGCCTGGTCTATGGCGGTGCCGCGACTATGGGCGGCAAATACCGGCCCGCGAAGCCACTTACGTACTTTACGAGATTCAGCGCGATCCTCGCCGACGTCAACGCCGGCGACGGGCCGGGCAGCGGATTCGTGCCGATCGGAAGCTGAAACCGGCCGATCCGACCTAGACCGCGATGCGCGCCATTCGTGCCAGTAGCACCGAAATGAACGCCTCTGCGTTGTAGTGCCCGGCGCCGACCTCCACCTCGATCTCGTCTTCGCTGAAGGTCAGCACGATGGACGGCGAAGCGACCGTGTTGAATCCGACGGAACCGAACACGGCTCCCAGCTCGATAAAGCCCAAGGTCTCGATTCTACGAATAGCGCCGGTGATCAGCGAGTCATCGGCATAGCCGTCGGTCGCCAGCACTCCCACCACGCCACCTGCTATCCATAGCGCCTCATAGCGTTCGCGTCCCGTCTCGGGCGTTGCCGACGTGAAGACCTCAGCCCCAGCCGAATACCGCCGCAGCAACTGCAAGTACTGCGTCGACGGACGGCTCCGCTCACTGAGGCCGAACACCGTCTCAAAAAACTCGTTGGGGGAAGGATCCTCAGACATAGCTAGGACAGTACGCGGGCCGTCGGCCAGCTCTCCCGGCCCCCGAAACCGTTACCGCTGCACCGCTGCCGTGGTGGCGGCCACCGAAACCCAGGTGTTGTTCACCGCGGCCGTCCCGGTGAAGGTGTCCACCCGCTCCGGATCGTGCAGGTCGTTCACGTTGGCCCCGGGCAGCGAGTCCGCGTGGCGCCAGCCGGTGTTGCGGTGTCCCCAGCCATGGGGCACCGAGACTGTGCCGGGCCGCATGTCATCGCTGATATGCAGCGGAACTTCGATCTTTCCGATGTCGGAGGTGACCTGCACCGTGTCACCCTCGGCAAGTCCGCGGTTCTTGGCGTCGTCGGGGTGCATGTGCAGCGTGCATTGGTTGGAGCCGTTGGTCATCGATGGCACATTGTGCAGCCAGGAGTTGTTGCTGCGCAGCTGACGTCGTCCGATGAGCTGCAAATCGTAGGCGCTGTGCGGGCCGGCGGGCCCGTCGAGCAACGTGGCGGCGGCCGCGATGAACTCCTCCGGCGCGAGCTGGACCTTGCGATCGCGGGTGGCGATGACCTCGCGCAACCGTGGACGCAGCGGCCCGAGATCCAGCCCTCCGGCACTGTCGCGCAGTTGCCGCATGGTAATGCCCTTGCGGCCCTTGCGGATCCAACCGTATGGTCCAGTCGCCAGGGAGATGCCGGCCATGCGCAGCGGACTGATCGCGGCGAGCAGTGGCTTACGCACCGGTGCGACCAGCTGCCGCAGAGGCGCCGGAAGCAGCTCCAGCATGAGCAGGCTCAGGATCTCCCAGTCGTCTTTGGTGCCGGCCGGTGGCTCGAAGGTTCGATGCTGGTACCGGACGTTGTTGCGCACGCTGAAGACCGGCAGTAGCAGCCCGACATCCTCGCGCTCCAGCGGTGAGGCCGGCGGCAGAATGTAGTCCGCGTGCCGACTGGTCTCGGTGATGTACATGTCGATCGCCACATACAGATCCAGCGAGGCCATGGCCTGGTCCAGTCGGCCCCGCTGCGGGATCGAGGACACCGGGTTCCCGGCGCAGGTGATCATCGCCTTGATCTGGCCCTCGCCTGCGGTCAGGATCTCGTCGGCCATCACGACCGCGGGAAGTTCACCGCGGAACGACTTGTGCCGTCCCGACCGGTCCGTCCACGCGCCGTGGCCGGCCGGAATGTATTTGCCGAGGCGCGGCACATCCATGACCGGCGTGGAGAACAGCGTCCCGCCCGCGCGGTCCAGGTTCCCGGTGACGGCGTTAATGACCATCACCAGCCAACTCACCAATGTCCCGGTCTCCTGCTGGCAGATACCGATACGGCAGTACAGCGCCGCCGATTCCGCCGCGGCATGGTCGCGGGCCAGGGCGTAGATCGTGTCGGCATCGACACCGGCGCGTTCGGCGACCGCCTCAGGGCTGGCGTCGGCAACCAGTCGGCGCAGCTGCGGCAGGCCCACCGATTGGCGGGCGATCGCCGCTGTGTCGCAGAGATTTTCGTTGATGAGCACATGCAGCATGCCCAGCAGGAGATACAGGTCGCCACCGGGGCGCACGGCGATGTGCGCGTCGGCGAGCTTTGCGGTTTCGGTGCGGCGCGGATCGATCACGACGACGGTGCCGCCGCGGTCGCGCAGCGCTTTGATGCGCCGTTTGGCGCCGGGCATGACCGACAGCGATCCGTTGGACACGGCGGGATTGGCGCCAAGGATCACCAGCCGCTGGGTCCGATCGATGTCGGTGATCGGGACGAGCACGTTGGAACCGAACACCTTCCACGCGGCGTACTCGTGCGGCATCTGATCGATGCTCGAGGCGGAGAAGAAGTTCGGCGTCATCAGGGCTGCGCGCAGCAGGAGGCCGTAGACCGCCGCGGAACTGTGCGCGGCAGGGTTGCCGAGGTACATCCCCACGGCCTGGTTGCCGTGCTCTTTGCGGACCCGACGCAAGCGGGTGCCGATGTCGGCGAGGGCTGCCGCCCAGCTCACGGATTCGAAGGTGTCGCCAACCCGCCGCATCGGGGTTCGCAGGCGGTCGGGATCCTCGTGCAGACCGGCCATCGCGGTCGCCTTCGGGCAGATGTATCCGTGCGAGAAGACGTCGTCGGGGTTGCCCTGGACGCGGCTGACCTTGGCGTCGGTCACCGTGATCTGAATGCCGCAGTGCGCCTCGCACAGCGTGCACTGACTGGTATGCGTGGTGCTCGCGCCCCTGGAATCAGACAGGGGCAGGTCGACGGTCGTCATTGGGGTCTCCATCCGCGGCGGTCATCGCGCCATGGCGTGAATCACGATCCCCCGATTCGCGCTGTTGCCGTGTGCGCACCGATAAGAATTCTGGCATCCCGGCCACCCGCGGCGCCACGGATTCCGGCCGACAACCCCAGGTAGGCCCGCGGGACCCGGGCGTGAACCCGAATTCCCTCATTGACCCGAGCCCGGAGTCCCCCTAGACTCCCAATACTGATAACGCATGTTGTCAGAAGTGGTCAACGATGACTGGGAGTGCGCACTCGTGACGCAAGACATGTCGGAAACCTGCCCCGCAGCCAGCGAAGCGCCGATCGCTGCCGGCTGTCCCGTGAGCAACAACGGCTACGACGCGCCCCCGATCCCGCTGGGCCCCGACTCGCTGACCTGGAAGTACTTCGGCCAATGGACCGGTCTGTTCCAGGGGACCTGGGCCGGCTCGATGCAGAACATGCACCCTCAGCTCGGTGCCGCGGTCAAAGACCACTCCATCTTCTTCATGGAACGCATCCCGCGCCTGATGCGGTCGATCTACCCGATCGGCGGCGTGGTGTTCGACGGTTACCGCGCCCCGCAGACCGGCGCCGAGGTCCGTGACTACCACATCGGCATCAAGGGTGTGGACGAGCAGGGACGCCGCTACAGCGCGCTGAACCCCGACGTCTTCTATTGGGCCCACGCAACCTTCTTCAAGTCGACCCTGCTGGCGGCCGAGAAGTTCGCCGGCGGACTGACCGAGGCCGACAAGCGGCAGCTGTTCGACGAGCACGTGCAGTGGTACCGGATGTACGGCATGAGCATGCGCCCGGTTCCCAAGACCTGGGAAGAGTTCCAAGAGTACTGGGACCACATGTGCAACAACGTCCTGGAGAACAACTGGGCGGCCCGTGAGGTCATGGACCTGTCGACCATGCCCAAACATCCGTCACTGGAATGGATTCCGGATTGGCTGTGGGCGCTGAACCTCAAGGTCATGCAGCGCTTCCTGACGTTCATGACCGTGGCGCTCTATGACCCGCCGGTGCGCGAACTCATGGGCTACACCTGGTCCCCGCGCCAGGAGCGGGTGCACGGGTATCTGTGCAAGGCGATCACCTTGGTGTCCAAGTACGGCCCCAAACGCGCCCTGATGCATCCGCGCAAGCGCTCCGCGCTCGACCGCGCCTCGGGTCGGCTTCCGGTGGATGCGCCCCTGGTGCAGACTCCGGCACGCAACCTGCCGCCGGTCGAGTACCGCAACGACCCGCACTTCTACTGCCCGAAGGCCGACTGACCCGAGTCGAACCGGTAGCGCGTGTCAGCTGTTCAGTGACCACACCGAGTAATTGAGCGCGGTGGCGAACAGGATCCACCCGAAGTACGGCAGCAGCAGCAACGCCGCGGTGCGATGGGCCTTCCAGAACGCCGCGATGGTGATCACCACGGCGACATCGAGCAGCAGGATGTCAACCAGGGCAAGGCCGCGCCAGCCCAAACCGAAGAACAGCGGCGACCACAACAGGTTCAACACCAGCTGGACGCCATAGGCGATGATCGCCGGATTCGTCCACCGTGGGTCGGTCCGCCAGACCAGCCAGGCCGCGACCGCCATCAGCAGATACAGGGCACTCCACACCGGGCCGAACAGATAACTCGGTGGCGCCCAGCTCGGCTGCGCGAGCTGCCCGTAGTCAGCCGCGGCGTCGGCCGAGGCCAGCCCGCCGAGAACCGCGACGACGATGACGAGCACAAGCGAGACCAGGAACGCCGCGAGGTGCTGGGATCTCGGCTGTTGCGTTTTCGACGAGATCGCTGCCATCTGGTCACGATAGCCCGAATCACGCCAGTAGGGTGGCTTCAGTGGTGGCCGCCAGCAACACCGTCGTGCTGACCGAGGAGTTCCGTGCCGCATTGGGGCTGCTGGCAGCGGGCCGCAACCTGTTTCTGACCGGCAAGGCCGGCACGGGCAAATCGACGCTCATCCGCCACTTCATGGCCGCCACCGATCGCAAGGTCGTGGTGGTCGCCCCGACCGGGATCGCCGCCCTCAACGTCGACGGCCACACCATCCACCGGCTGTTCGGATTCCGGCCCACCACAACGCTGTCCGATGTCGCCGGCGGCGACTACCGGCCCGGGCGCTTCACCAAGACGCTGGCCAAACTGCAGACGCTGATCATCGACGAGGCGTCGATGGTGCGTGCCGACGTGTTCGACATGATCGCCGCAGCGCTGCAGCGCTTCGGGCCGGAGCCGGGAACTGCGTTCGGCGGGGTTCAGGTGGTGTTGGTGGGCGACCTCTACCAGCTGCCGCCGGTGGTCACCGAGGGCGAGCAACACTACTTCTCGACGACCTATGACACCCCGTATTTCTTCTCGGCGAACACGTTTCGCCGGGCGGAGTTCCCGAGCGTCTCACTGACGACGGTGTTCCGCCAGCTCGGCGATGACCGGATGACCGCGATCCTCAACGAGATTCGGGAAGGCGTGCTGCTCGGCCATGCGAGGGCGCACTTGGACGCCCGGGTGGATCCCGGCTTCGTGCCGCCCGACCACGAACTGTGGCTGACGTTGGCGCCCACCAACCGGCTGGTCACCGCGCGTAATCGCCAGCAGCTGGAGCGGTTGCCGGGTGAGGAAATGGTGCACCGCGCCACCGAATCCGGCGACCTGTCGCTGTTCGACAAGCCGCTGGATGAGGAGTTGCGCTTCAAGATCGGCGCCCAGGTGATGATGCTCAACAACGATCAGGCCGAACGCTGGGTCAACGGTTCGATCGGCCGCGTGGTGGGAGTGGGCTACGACCGCCACGGCGCCGTGGTCGAAATCGAGTTCCCCCACGGCGACATCGCCGACGTCACCCCGTTCACCTGGGAGGCGACCCGCCCGGTGATCGAGGGCGGCGCCTTGCGCCGCGACGTCGTCGGCACCTTCACCCAGTTGCCGTTCAAACTGGCCTGGGCGATCACCATTCACAAGAGCCAAGGCCAGACCCTGGAACGACTGGTGGTGGACCTGTCCGGCGGCATGTTCTCCACCGGCCAGCTCTACGTGGCGTTGAGCCGGTGCACCTCGCTGGCCGGGCTCGTGCTCAAACGCCCTGTGTTGCCGAAAGATCTGAAAGTAGATCGCCGGATCGCCCGATTCCTGCGCGCCTCGGCCGAGCGCGACCGGGCGCGCCGCTACTGCGCGATCGGTCTGCTCACGGTGGGCGACGAGGGACGGATGTCGCGACCCCGCCCGGTGGAGTTGGCGGTGGCGTTCGACGATGGGACGGCGATATCGACGCTGATCAATCCGCAGCGGGACCTGGCCGATGCGCGCCAGGCCTATCGGATCGGGGTGGCCGACGTGCTGCTGGCGCCCACGTTGCGGGAGGCCTGGGCGGTGATCGCGCCGATGCTGGCCGGATGCACGCCGGTGGGCGTCAACGTCGATGAGACGCTGGGGCTGATCGACTTCGAGCTCAAGCGACTGGGACAGGTGACCCCGATGCCGCTGGGTATCGACCTGCGGGGCACCAGCATCGCCGGCGACACGGCACTGCAGCGCGCCAGGGCCACGCTGGACAGACTCGACGCCGTCGACGTCGATTCCGGCTCATCGCCGTTCGACGAACCCGACGAAACCGACGCCCTCTCGGGAATCCTGCTCAGCCGCGATCCGGACGTCACCACCCCGACGGCAGAGCACCTTCCGGCGCTGTCGGCGCTGCTGCGGATCAGCCGAACCCTCGGAGCGATCCTGCTGGGCGTCAAGCCTGTCGATCAGGCGTCGGTGGCGGGGGAGACCAACTGGGAACAGGCGGCACGCCAGGCCGCCGCCGATCAACTGCTGCTCGCGGCCACCCGCACCCGACTCCCGGAGGAGGTGTCGGCGCGGCTGGGCGACGCACTGCGCGCGCTGGGCGCCGACGACTCAGCGGCCGGGCTGACCCGCCCGCCGTCGCCAGCCGATGACATCGACGCGGTCCTGGCTCCCGGCGCCCGCGTCTGCTTCACCGGAACCGCGGTCGACGGCCACGGCCGGGTGCTGGAACGCGACGAGATAGAGCGGCTGGCTGCCTCAGCCGGGCTGGCGCCGGTGCGTTTGGTGACCAAGACGCGATGTGAGGTGTTGGTCATCGCCGAAGCGGGCACGCAGTCGGGAAAGGCCCGCAAAGCCCAGGACTACGGGAAACCGGTGTTCACCGTCGACGAGTTCCTGGGTTGGCTGGCACGCCGGTGAACGAAGGCTTCAGTCCAAGTCTGCCAAGGCTTTCCGCGCGGCTTCGAGCTCGGCTTCCAGAGCGGCCACCCGCGCGGCGTGCTGCGAGCGGGCCTCGTCCATCAGCGCCTCGATCGGTGCGAACAGATCCGCGTGCAGTTCCTTGGCGGCCCGCGACACCGCGGCCGCCGCGACGGCGAGGTTGCGCACCAGATAGCTGCTGCCCTGCTTGATCTCGGCGTGCCACTCGCCGTCGGCGGTACCGGTCACGGTCAGGGTCAGCTCGAGCGTCTTGGCTTTCTTGCCAGCCGACTTCTTGACCGGCTCCTTGATTTCGGGAGCCTCGATGACGGCGGCGACGGGCTCGGGGGCGGGCGTCGCAGCGGCGAACGAACCCATCCCGACGCTGTCGTCGGTGAGGGCCGGGGCTTCGGGGGCGAACGTGGGTGCAGTCATAATCGTGGCGACCTCCTTGCGCATTCGTCGCCCGCGGCGGCGGGCAAGCTCACCACGTATTAGAACACATGTTCGACACGTCGGCGGATGCGACGGCTCAATCCGTCGGCGCTGGCGTCATCGAGGAGATGTAGTAGGTCTCCTGCCCGGCGGGGTAGCCGCCACCGTTGGTAGCGATGTGCACATGGTCGTAATGGTTGGCGGTTTCGTTGCCGTAATCCGATGTCCAGTTGCCCCCGCCGACGCCCGGGTAGATCTTCTGGCGCCAGATCACGTGGTTGACGCCCCACCGCTGGGCGTTGGCCAGCGCGTAGCCGGCGATCTGGTCGCCGAGCAGAATCCCCGCCTCGCTGTGGTAATCCGGAATCATCACGTCGATGGCCAGCCCGTCGGGATGCCACCTCAACGGGTCCTGGCGATACCCGTAGATGGTCTTGATCTCCTGAAACAGCACACCGATTGTGCGGGCCGCCCAAATGGTCTTGACCTGGAGTCCGTTCTCCGGCGCCACCCCGGGGGGCAGCGGGAAGGTGAATTGCTGGCCTTCGGTGGGCATCGGCACGCTCGCCGCCAGCGCCGCGGCCTCGGCGGGATTGGCGATGCGCATCCCGCCGGCGGTCGGAGGGGGCGGTGTCGACGAAGCCGACGGCGCCGCCACGGCAGTCTCGGTGGGCTTGGGCGCCGCATCGTGGCTGCTCTGGGCGTAGATGAGGGCGGCCGAGACGGCCAGCGACGTCAGAATGGCCAGGCTGCGACCGCAGACCCTGGCAATCTTTCGTCCGTCCACCCAGAGCACTGTAGCTACTTGACCTTGGAAGTCGCAGGACCGGCGCTCTGCGGTGCAGGTGCGAATTGGTGCCAACCGCGGCAGATCGGGCGCTACCTTCCTGCTCGGTCGATTCGTCTGATCATCCGAGCGGTGGCGGCTTCGGCCGCGAGTCGGCGCGCTGCGTCCTTGCGACGGCCCCGGGCCCGGTCCAGCGCCGAGCGGATGGTGATGCCCTGTTCATAGGCCTGCACGACGCGCGGATCCACGTAGGAGCTGCGGGCGACTGCCGGGGTATTGCCGAGTTCCTCGGCGACGTAGCGCATCACGGCGGCGACTTCGCGACGGCGAACGGTTTTCGAGGTCGGCTCGCACGCGGCGGCGAAGCTCTCGGCCGCCAGCACGGTGCCATGCCAGGTCCGCAGGTCCTTGACGCTGAACTGTTCATCGGTCAGCTCCCGGAACCGCTCGTTGAGGTCGTCGGCGCGCACTTCGCACCAGCCGTCGGAGGTGCGGTAAACCAGCAGCCGGGGCAGGTCGGTCGGCGCGCGCAACAGTGCGCGAACCGCACGCACCACCAGCGGATCGTCGACCGAAACCGTCCGCCGTACACCGCTTTTGGCCGGATAGTCGAAGTCCACGCAGCCGGTGCGCAGCGTGACGTGATCGCGCAGCAAGGTGGCCAGCCCGAAGCTGCCGTTCTCCTGGGCGTACTCCTCGCCACCGGCCCGGAAGTAACCCCGGTCGATGAGTTGCTGGGCGACGGCGAGCACCCGATCGCGTTTCAGGCCGCGACCGCGCAGGTCGGCGAGCACCTCGGCGCGCCAGTCCGGCAGCAGCTTGGCCAGGGTCAGCGCCCGGTCGAATTTCTCTTCGGAACGTTCGGCCTGCCACTGCGGGTGGTACAGATACTGGCGACGTCCTGCGGCGTCTACTCCGACGGCCTGGATGTGCCCGTTGGGATAAGGGCAGATCCAGACCTTGCGCCACGCCGGTGGGATGGCCAGTGCCTTGATCCGGGCGAGGACCTCCGGATCGTCGACCGGGTGGTGACCGTCGGCGTAGGAAAAGCCTCGGCCTCGACCGATACGGCGCAACCCGGGACCAAAGGTAGTGCTTCTACGAAGCCTCACGGCACCGAATTACCCGCATCGGGACCGGTCGACACCCAGCGTTGGCAGCGCTAGGCGCCCGGGCACAACTCCTGGCGCGCCGCGTCGGCGATCAGCGCGAACTGCGGCCACGCCGGGTAGTGCGGCATTTGCATTTCGACGGTTCGCCCTACCCGCAGGTTCTCGCAGATCATGTGCCCGAGGGCTCGCACGCTGGACTCCGAGATCGGCTCGTCATTCCCGTAGCGCGCGGTGTAGCCGTGGGTGTTGAGATAATGCATGAAGCTGGCTTCGTCGGCGTGCGCCGGCGCTGCGGCGACCAACGTTCCCATCGCCACACCGGTGATCGCCAACGGTGCGGTGAACCGGGCTGCCCAACTCATATCGGCAATGCTACGGCGGCGGCGGATGAGGCGGTTCCGCCGGTGCCGGCCAGACCCGGCAAGTCCCCGCGAGCGGCTTCGGGTTGCTGCTAGCGTCAGCGGCGAGGAGAAAGGCGCTGGACGTGAAATCAACCGCACTCGCGGCGGCCCTGGCCGCAGGTGTGCTGGCCGGGCTGATCGGTGCTGCGTCATCCGCTCAGGCCGATCCGCTCAATCCGCGTGATCCCGACTACTGCGGCAACAGCCCCGACATCCTGCTGTGCACTCAGCAACAGTCGACGTACCCCAGTCCGGCCGAGATGGCCTATCTCAACGCCATCCGCGCAAAGTTCCCGCCCGGCACGGAGGCCCGCCGGCTGGCCGCCGGACGGACCGCGTGCCTGGAGTTCCCGAAACTTCCGACCAGCCTCATCGTCGAACAGGTCTCGGTGTATCTGCAGATCCCCAAGCCCACCGCCGGCGAGGTGGTCGAGTCGGCGCGCACCAACATCTGCCCGACGGTGAAGACCCAGGCCTGAACCCCGCTCAGCGGCGGTAGGCGCGCAGCCCGTCGCGGATCGCCGCCTGCGCGGCGACGTCGCACTCGTTGTAGCTCAGACACCACTGCCGGGCGGCGTCGGCCTGCGGGCCGCTGCCCCGGGCGGTTTCGATCGCCCCCTGCGAGGCCAGACCCCCGGGATCGTCGACCTCCCAGTGGAAGCCGAAGAAGCCGGCGACCTGTTTGATCGATGACGAGGTGCGGGCGAAGAACGTTGCGTCGAACCATTTCCGCAGGTCATAGGTGAGACCGTCGAGCGCCTGCTGCACCTCGGCGAACCTGCGCGTACTGCTGACCTCGGGGTGGTGCCAATGGAAGACCTGAAGCGACTTGCCCTCGCGGGCGGCGTGACCGCGCAACTGCTGCATTCGAGAGCCGAACTCGGCGGCCAGTGCGGCTTCGGCGGCCTCGTCGAGCGGATCGAAGGAGACCACGGGTTGATAGCGGGCTGTGGAGTCGTCCTGGCCGTCGCGAATGCGTAAGCCCCACTGATAGATCCGGCCCTGGTCATCCCACTCGATGTCAAAGTCGACCTCGATGTCGGCGGAAGGAACAGTCGCTGACCCTGGTGCGTGTGCCTCGAAATCAGTTCCGGAGCAACTCATCCGGGCTCGCCGGACGGCGTTGGCCAGCCGGTCTCGCGGCATTTTGGTGCCGACGGACTGGACGCGGAACGCTTCGAGGTGCGCGTCCACATCGACAGCCGCCAACTGTGCAACGCTCAACTTCGCGCCATCGCCGCAGTGTTGATACAGGTACTGCCACTCTCGGATCGTGAGGTGTCCGGTCTCGATGGCGAACGACGCGTCATCGTCGCCGACCGCCTCGGCGCAGCAGTCGAACCAGACACACGTCCCACAGTCGGCGATGCGGTAGGGCCGCACCAGTTCTCGTCCGGCCGCCGCGGCCCGTGCGACCTCGACACGGAAGCCGAACTCGTGGTCATAACGCTGCAGCGCCGAGCGTGATCGGCGATGCGACGGATCGCTGGCTGAAAACGTGATGATGTTCTCGGCATCCAGGTCATACCAGGTGATGCCGAGACTCTCGCCGTGCAGTGCGGTGAGGTCGGAGCTGCCGATGATACCGCCGCGGCTCACCCCGCAGTGAAAACCCAACTCCTGCAACATCCGGGTGTAGTGCGCCAGCTGCATGACATCGTCACGCCAGCGCGCACCGTGGTCGGTGTGGCCGGAATAGGTCAGTCGCCGATCAGGTTGCGACAGTGTCGAGATCTCCACCTCCGCGCGTTTTGCGGGGGCCAGCGTGCGGTGGTTCTTGATGTCGACGGGCAGGTAGCCGTCCTGGTGCCGGACCAAGACGTCGGGAAGGCCCCTGCGGCCGTTGACATCCGGCAGGGCCCCGCCGGCAATCACCTCGACACCGGCGGTCATCGCGGCCACGGTGCGTCGCTGGCGTTCGGTAGCGCCGATCTCGGCGTCCAACAGCAGCAGTCGGTCAGAACCCGCGTAGCGTGACCGGAGTTCCTCGAGGACAGCTTCCTCGAATTCGATTCCGGCACTGCGCAGCGCCTCCAAGTCCGGGCTCGGCGGCGCAGGCTCGGCGATGCCGGGAGCGAACTCGTTGTGGGTGACGCGAGCGCACCGTTTTGCCGGGTAGCCGCCGAGGGTGACCGGTGCCATCGCGTCCCTTCCCGTTGTGGCTATTGCGCGGGCGGCTTGACGCCGGCGGCGATCTCGCCGATCAGCGCCGCGACCACCCCGAATGCGAAGTACAGCGGCACCAGCCACGGCGCGACCCCGAACAACCCGTCCGAGCCCGGGACGTAGCGGAACTGGCCGAGCGCGGCGATACCGATCTCGACCACCGGGCCGACGGCCGCGATCAGGACGCCACAGACAATCGCCGGACCATCTCCCAGGGCGCAGAACGTGATCGCGGCGAACGCGCAGATCAACGTCGTGAGGGGAACCACCGGCGAGGCATGCAACATCGCGGTGACGACGTAGCTGCCCAGCACGGCGGCCAGACCAGCCACCCCTTGGCGCACCGTGACCGCGGTCCGCGGTGACGGGAGATGCAGTCTCAACTCCGCCAGGAAAACGGTGGCCGACCCGACCAGGATCGGGAAGTAAAGCGGACTGCTCCAGATGAACGGGACGGCCTGCGACGGGGACAGGTATTCGGTGGTCCCGGTGACCACATGGGAGTGGTCGCCGATCAGACCGGCCACTCCACCCAAGACGAACAGCAACAACGCGATCGAGGGGCGTAATCTCACCCCCGCAGTATCGTCCATCGCATGAGCGCCGAGGACCGCACCCGCTGGGATGCGAAGTACGCCGGCCGCGGCGTGCCGGGGTCGGACACGATCGGGCCCGCTGCGGTGTTTGCGCCCTTCGTGGACGCTTTTCCGACGGCCGGCCGCGCGCTCGACATCGCCTGCGGCCAGGGCGCAGCGGCGGTCTGGCTGGCCCAGCGTGGCCTGCAGGTGGCCGGATGCGACATCTCGCCCGTCGCCGTCGAGCAGGCGCGGGCGTTCGCCGTGCACAGCGGCGTTGAAGACCGGTGCCGATTCGACGTCGTCGATCTCGACGACGGCCTTCCGGACGGACCACCGGCCGACGTCATTTACTGCGCCCGGTTCCGCGACAGTCGCCTCGACGCGCCGATGGTGCAGCGCCTGGCTCCGGGCGGACTGCTGGCGATCACCGCGTTGAGTCAGGTCGGCAGCACCGCTGGGCGGTATCGGGCTGCGCCCGGGGAGCTGCGCACGGCGTTCTCCGGCCTGGAGTTGATCGGCGAGGGCGAAGCGGACGGTGTGGCGTGGCTGTTGGCGCGACGCCCCACGGCGCCGTCAGCGCACCCGAACGGACGAGACTAGGCCGGAGCCGGCGCCTCGCGGTCGCTGGGCTCCGGGCCGGGCTCGGCCGGGGCGTCGTCGAGTGGCAGGGCATCCATCGGCGGCGCCTCGCCGGGCGGCATGTCGATCGGCGCCTCGACCGGGGGAGCCTCGAACGGCGGCGGTGCCTCAAACGGCGGCGGTGCGTCGAACGGCGGCGCTGCGGCCAGTTCCACGCCCATCGGCTCTGCCGCGGGCTCGGGGCCCGGCTCCACCATGGCGGCGAACTCCACCGGCGCTTCGGGGGCCGGTGCCTCGTCCATGGGCAGGTACATGTGGTGGGTGAACTGCGGCTGGTAGGCGCCGCCGCCACCGATCTTCACTCCGCCGGGCTCACCGCTGGCCACCGGCGTGCCGTCAGGCAGGGTCACCGCGGTGTGGTGGCTGTTCCAGCCCACCACCAGAGCGTTGGGCGCGGTGCCGTACCTGAAGCCGCGGGCCAGCAGCGCCGACTCCTCGTTGGCAGTGTGGAACCGGCCGCTGAAGGCCGGCCGGCCGCTGGCGACGTTGGACACCCACGAGGCCAAACCCGAGCAATCCGTACCTGCGGGAGTGTTGCCGCCGACGATGTACGGGGTGCCCGAAACCTGCTGGATGAGCGCCATCAGAGCTTCTAGACCAAACATGACCGAGCACATTAACCATGGATAACTGCACTTACCAAAATCTGTGGCACCCATCACGTTTAACATTCATGTTGTCAAAGATAACGTCGCAACGGAGAAACGCCAGGTAGATCGGGGAAAATCCGGCAAGCATGACCGTTAATTTCCGTAAGTGCTGGTAGAGGGCTCGTAGGTATTTGTTGAGCCTGGCTCCAAAGGTCACAAATTCGCATTATCAGGATGAAATTGCCTGATCAATGGGTGCGTCGCGGGTATCGATTCACGCCGGAATCGGCGGAAATAGCGGTGCCGGCGGCACGTCGTTTCCGGGGCAGAAAGTGATGCTGCTTACAGTGACCGCTTCGCGTTCTTGATCAGGTTCGACCCGATGATCAGCCGCTGGATCTCACTGGTGCCCTCGTAGAGCCGCAGCAGCCGGACATCGCGGTAGATGCGCTCCACCGGCACGCCACGGATGTATCCACTGCCGCCGTGGATCTGCACCGCCAGGTCGGCGACCTTGCCGGCCATCTCGGTGCAGAAGACCTTCGCCACCGACGGAGCGATTCGCCGATCTTCGTTGCTGACCCATTTGCGGGCGGCATCGCGGACCAGCGCCTGGCCGGCCAGCACTCCGGTCTGCTGATCGGCGAGCATCGCCTGCACCAGCTGGAAGTCGCCGATGATGCCGCCGCCCTGCGTTGCGGTGGCGGCATAGTTCACCGACTCATCCAGTGCGCGCTGCGCGGCTCCCACCGCCAGCGCGGCAATATGAATGCGGCCGCGGGCCAGCGAGGTCATCGCCGCCCGGTAACCGATGTCCTCATTCCCCCCGACCAGAGCGGCGGCGGGCAGTCGCACCCCGGAGAAACTGACATCGGCCGTCCAGGCGCCCTCCTGGCCCATCTTGGCGTCCTTGGCGCCGACTTCCACCCCGGCGGTATCGGCCGGCACCAGGAAGACCGCGATGCCGGCGCCGCGCTCGTCGGCGGGCCGGGTGCGGGCGAACACCACGAACAGATCCGCCAGCGGGGCGTTGGTGATGAACCGCTTCTGGCCGTCGAGCACCCACCCGTCGCCGTCACGGACGGCTTTGGTGCGCAGGCCCGCGGGATTGGAGCCCGCTCCGGGCTCGGTGAGGGCGAAGGATGCGACCGCCCCGGAGGCGATGGCCGCCAGCCAGCGCTCCTTCTGTTCATCGGTGCCGAACCCCACCAGCACCTGGCCGGCGATGCCGTTGTTGGTGCCGAACATCGACCGGACCGCCGGGCAGGTGTAGCCCAGTTCCATGGCCAGTTCGACGTCCTGGGCCAGATTCAGGCCCAACCCGCCCCATTCCTGGGGGATCGCGTAGCCGAACAGGCCCAGGTCCTTGGCGGCTTGCCGCAGGTCGTCCGGCACCTGATCGGTCTCGAGGATCTCCTGTTCGCGCGGGACGACCATGGTCCGGACGAACCGGCGGGTCTGGGACAGGATTTCGGCGAAGACGTCGTCTTCGACGGACGCGACGGATGCGGTCGGCATAGTTCGGCCCCTTTCGGCACTGGCCGATAAATCATATATGAAATATGATGTTGCGGACCATGGGTGGGCACGACATGTAGAGGACGGTTTCGGCGTGGCATTACTCAACGGGCAGACGGCGGTGATCACCGGTGGAGCGCAGGGGCTGGGCTTCGCCATCGCGCAACGCTTCGTCGCCGAGGGCGCCCGGGTGGTGCTCGGCGATCTGAACCTGGACGCGACCGAGGCCGCGGCGCAGCGGCTGGGCGCCGACGTGGCGGTGGCGGCACGCACCGACGTCACGGACTCCGCCGACGTCGAGGCGCTGGTAGCCGTCGCCGTCGAGCGGTTCGGCGGTCTGGACATCATGGTCAACAACGCCGGCATCACCCGCGACGCCACCATGCGCAAGATGACCGAAGACGATTTCGATCAGGTGATCGCAGTCCACCTCAAGGGCACCTGGAACGGGCTGCGCGCGGCTGCGGCGATCATGCGGGAACGCAAACGCGGCGCGATCGTCAACATGTCCTCTATATCGGGCAAGGTCGGCATGGTCGGGCAGACCAACTATTCGGCCGCCAAGGCCGGCATCGTCGGCATGACCAAGGCCGCCAGCAAGGAGCTGGCCTACCTCGGTGTCCGCGTCAACGCGATCCAGCCGGGGCTGATCCGCTCGGCGATGACCGAGGCCATGCCGCAGCGGATCTGGGATTCGAAGGTCGCCGAGGTGCCGATGGGCCGGGCCGGCGAGCCCGACGAGGTCGCGACCGTCGCACTATTTCTGGCATCCGACCTGTCCTCTTATATGACGGGCACCGTGCTCGAGGTGACCGGCGGTCGACACCTATGAGCCTGCGCGAGACGGTGATCTGCGAACCGGTTCGCACTCCCGTCGGCCGCTACGGCGGGATGTTCAAATCGCTGACCGCCGTCGAGCTCGGCGTCGCCGCGCTGTCCGGACTGCTGGAGCGCACCGGCCTGCCCGTCGACGCCATCGACGACGTGGTGCTGGGGCACTGCTATCCCAGTAGTGAGGCGCCCGCGATCGGGCGGGTGGTCGCCCTGGATTCCGGCCTGCCGGTGACGGTTCCGGGTATGCAGGTCGATCGGCGGTGCGGATCCGGCCTGCAGGCGGTGATCCAGGCCTGCCTGCAGGTCGGCAGTGGCCCGCATGAGGTGGTGATCGCCGGCGGTGCGGAGAGCATGAGCAACGTGGCCTTCTACTCCACCGACATGCGCTGGGGCGGGGCCCGCGACGGCGTACGGGTGCACGACGGCCTGGCACGCGGCCGGACCACCGCGGGCGGGCAGTACCACCCGGTGCCCGGTGGCATGTTGGAGACCGCGGAGAACCTGCGTCGTCAGTACCAGATCTCCCGCACCGAGCAGGACGAGCTCGCGGTCACCTCACATCAGCGCGCGGTGGCGGCCCAGCGCAGCGGTGTGCTCGCCGACGAGATCATCGGGGTCACGGTGCGCTCCCGCGCCGGCGAGCAGCGGATCGACACCGACGAGCATCCCCGCGCCGACACCTCGGTCGAGTCACTGGCCAAGCTCAAACCGGTTCTGGGCAAAAGCGATCCGGATGCCACCGTCACCGCCGGCAATTCCAGCGGTCAGAACGACGCGGCCTCGATGTGTGTGGTGACCACCCCGGCCAAGGCCGAGCAGCTGGGCCTGACCCCGCTGGTGCGACTGGTCTCCTGGGGGCTGGCCGGGGTCGCGCCCAACGTGATGGGCATCGGCCCGGTGCCGGCCACCGAGGTCGCCCTGGCCAAGGCGGGTCTCACCCTCGCCGACATCGACCTGATCGAGCTCAATGAGGCGTTCGCCGCTCAGGCGCTGGCGGTCATGGCGGCGTGGCGGTTCGGTGCGGCCGACCGCGACCGGACCAACGTGCACGGTTCGGGGATCTCGCTGGGGCATCCGGTGGGCGCGACCGGCGGCCGGATGCTGGCAACGCTGGCGCGTGAGCTGCACCGCCGCCAGCAGCGCTATGGGTTGGAAACCATGTGCATCGGAGGTGGCCAGGGCTTGGCCGCCGTGTTCGAGAGAGTGGCGTAGATGACCAGACTGTGCCAGACGTTGGGGCTGACCGAGAGCCAGACCGAGATCGTCGCAGCGGTGCGGGCGTTCGTCGACAAAGAGGTCATTCCGCACGCTGCCGACTTGGAACGCGCCGACGCCTATCCGCAACAGATCGTCGACGGGATGCGACAGCTGGGCCTGTTCGGGCTGATGATTCCGGAGGCCTACGGGGGGCTGGGCGAATCCCTGCTGACCTACGCACTGTGCGTCGAGGAGCTCGCGCGCGGCTGGATGAGCATCTCCGGGGTGATCAACACCCATTTCATCGTGGCCTACATGCTGCGCCAGCACGGCACCGACGAGCAGAAACAGCGCTACCTGCCGGCGATGGCGACCGGTGATGTGCGCGGCGCGTTTTCGATGTCCGAACCCGAGCTCGGTTCCGACGTCGCGGCCATCCGCACCCGGGCCACACCCACCGGCGACGGTGACTACCTCATCACCGGCCAGAAGATGTGGCTGACCAACGGCGCCACGTCGAGCCTGGTGGCGGTGCTGGTCCACACCGACGAAGGGGCCGACACCCCGCACCGCAACATGACCGCGTTCCTAGTCGAAAAGCCCACCGGATTCGGTGAAGTCGTCCCGGGGCTGACCATCCCCGGCAAGCTCGAGAAGCTCGGCTACAAGGGCATCGACACCACCGAGATGATCTTCGACGACTATCGCGCCGGTTCAGCCGACATTCTGGGCGGAAAGACCGGCCGCGGCTTCTACCAGATGATGGACGGCATCGAGGTCGGCCGGGTCAATGTCGCCGCACGTGCCTGCGGGGTGGGCATCCGCGCGTTCGAGCTCGCGGCCCGATACGCCCAGCAGCGCAACACCTTCGGCAAGCCGATCGCCGAGCATCAGGCCGTCGCGTTCGGGCTGGCCGAGATGGCGACCAAGGTCGAGGCCGCACACCTGATGATGGTCAACGCGGCCCGGCTCAAGGATTCCGGCGAACGCAACGACGTCGCCGCGGGCATGGCGAAATACCTGGCCAGCGAGTACTGCAATGAGGTCACCCAGCAGAGCTTCCGGATCCACGGCGGCTACGGCTACTCCAAGGAGTACGAGATCGAGCGCCTGATGCGCGACGCGCCGTTCCTGCTGATCGGCGAGGGCACCAGCGAGATCCAGAAGCAGATCATCAGCAAACGTCTGCTGGCCGACTACCGCATCTGACGCCATGTCTGCTCCCGACTTCAGCACCCGGCCGCAGTTGTCGCAAGCCGTCGCTCGCTTCGTGCGCCAGCGGATCTTCGACGGCGGCTACGCTGCGGGGTCCTACGTCCGATTGGACCAGCTCGCAACGGAATTGGGCATCAGTGTCACTCCGGTGCGGGAGGCGCTGTTCGAGCTGCGCGCTGAAGGCCTGCTCGACCAGCTGCCGCATCGCGGGTTCGTAGTGTTGCCGGTGACCGAGCGTGATCTGGCCGATGTCGCCGAGGTCCAGGCGTTCGTGGGCGGTGAGCTGGCGGCGCGGGCCGCGGCCGGGATCACCGAGGAGCAGTTGAGCGAGCTCAATGAGATTCAGTCCCGGCTGGAGCAGGCCTACGCCGGCGACGACGAAGAGCGCACCGTGCGGCTCAACCACGATTTTCACCGGGCGATCAATGTCGCCGCCGCCTCACCCAAGCTGGCCCAAATGATGTCGCAGATAACCCGGTATGCGCCCGAGGCCGTTTTCCCGGGGATCGCAGGGTGGCCGGAGCGGTCGATGGCCGATCATCGGCGGGTGCTCGCCGCGCTGGCGGCACACGATCAGACGCTGGCGCGTACCGCGATGGCCGAGCACTTGGCGGCCGGCGTGCTGCCACTCGTCGAGCATTTGACCGATCGTGGTGTGGTGGAACGCGAAGACGGCGACGCGCAGGCCGATCAGCGCCCGTCGGCGACGGGGACGTGAGACCGTATCAACCTATGCAGAACCACACTTTCCTGACTTACGAAGAGTTCGGGCGCAAGTTCTTCGAGGTCGCGGTCACCGAAGAACGAGTGGCAGCTGCGTTCGCCGTCATCGCCGGTGACGAGTTCGAGATGCCCACCATGCGGCAGGGTCCGGGCGGCATCGCCAAGGTCAGCGCCAAGGTGCGCGTTCAGGAGCCGCGGGTGGCACGCGGTCTGGGGGATCTGCTGACGTTCGCGATCCACATTCCGCTGGAGATCGACCTGCTCATCGACCTTCGTCTGGATAAGCAACGATTCACCGTGGCCGGCGACATCGCCCTGCACGCCACCGCCCGCGCCGCCGAACCGTTGCTGCTGATCATCGACGTACCCAAGCCACGGTCCTCGGACATCACCGTCGAGGTGTCGTCGACGTCCATCCGCGGCGAGCTGCTGCGGATCTTCGCCGGCGTCGACGGGGAGATCCGGCGCTTCATCGCGCACTACGTGGCAGACGAGATCGACAGCCCGCAGTCCCAGCAGGCGCAGATCATCGACGTGGCCGAGCAGCTGGACTCGGCCTGGACCGGGATCTGATCGCTCGCGGCTGCGACCGCTACGGGTAGGGGATCGCCGGAATCGCCGGAATCGCCGGGATGGCGGGAATCGCCGGGATCGCCGGAATCGCGGGAATGGCCGGGACTGCGGGCGCAGACGGAGCCCGCGGTACCGCCGAGGCGGCCGGAGCCTGTTTCGCGGTGGGCTCGACAACCGGAGCGGCACTGGTGAGCGGGGCGTCCGGGAGCGCGGTCGGACCGGGTTCGGGCTCGCCGGCCTCGCTGTCGGCGGGCGGCACCGGCGCCATCGGGGCGGCGGGAGCCTGGGTGACCTCACCGTAGGTGTCTTCCTCGGAATCACTGTCGCAGGCGCCACAGGCGGTCGCCACCGCACCCACGGCGAGCCCCACCGCTACCACCGACAGGACTGACTTTCCGATACCGCGTCTGCGCATGGATTCTCCCCGTTGTTCAGTTGCCTCATGTCACCCTACGACGCGGCGGTGGATCAGGCGGGCCGGCCATCGACAAGATCAGACCGCGGCTGCGCAGTGTCCTGATCCCGCAGATGCGGCGCGGCCTGACAGGTGTTCCTGTCAGGCCGCGGCAGCCCTCATCTCCCGGGGATCGGCTCAGATCGTCTGATGGCGGCCGAAGAACTTGTGGTCTTCGCTGTAGCCGCCGTGGCCGCTGCCGATCTCCTTATAACTCTCGACGAACTCGATGCCCTTGATCCATTTCACCAGCTTGTAGCCGTGCTGCAGCTCGTTGCGCAGCCGCAGCGGCCGGCCGTGCATGTAGGGCAGCGGCTGGTCATTCATGTTGTAGGCCAGCATCGACATGTGGTGCCACATCTGGTCGACCGGGTGTGCGTTGTAGAAGATGCCGCCGGTGGCGCCCAGGCCCATCGAGTAGAAGATCGCCCACTTGGCCTGCGGAAGCGGTTTGACGATCTCCATGATCGTCGACATCTGCACGCCGCCCCATTTGGCCACGCCGGACCAGGCCTGCACGCACATGTGCTGGGTGATCTGGTCGTGATACGGCAGGGCCTTGAGGTCCTCCAGCGAGAACTCCATCGGGTTCTCGACCAGGCCGTAGACCTTGAGTCGCCAGTCCTTGAAGTCTCCTGCCTCGTATTCCTTGTACTCGACGGTCTCCGGCAGCCGGCCGTTGCGCCAGTGGAACGGCGAGATGTCGTCCTCGGTGAAGGTCCCGGGCTCGGGGTTCAGATGTTCCAGGGCCCGCTGGAACGGCCCGATGAGGGCATAGCCGATCTTCTGGACGACCCGCGGGTAGCGCAGGGTGAGCGGCGTGGCCGCGATCCAGCCGATGGTGCACACCACCGCCGCCACGCAGAAGACGTAGAAGCCCGTCGCGCTATGGCATTCCGGGCCCGCGCCTTCCGCACATCCCCGGGCGGCGAACATGTGGTTGAGATTGTCGAAGGCGTCGGTAGCGAACACCATGGTGACGTGCACGAGGATGAACAGCAGGAAATAGACCAGCACTACGAAGTGCAGGGAGCGGGCGATCTGCAGGTTGAGTCGCATGTGCTTGCTGATCAGCCCCAGCCGCTGTGATAGCGCCGGGGACATGCCCAGCGCGGTGATCAGCGCGGCGGGAGCAGCCACGAACACCGTGACGAAGTAGGAGATCAGCTGCAGCGCGTTGTAGTTGGTCCAGGTGTGGTCGTCCGGCCAGTCCAGCGATGCGTACTGGATCATCACCGAGGCAGCGTGCGGAATAATGTCCCAGCTGGTCGGAACGATACGGCGCCACTGACCGGTGGTGAACAGCAGGACATAGAAGACCGCACCGTTGAGCAGCCACAACACCCCCAGGCCCATGTGCCACCAGCGGGCCAGCCCGATCGAATGCCGGAAGCCCGGTAGCCCGAACTGCGCCGGCAGCGCGACGGTGTCGGCATTGGCCGTCCAGTAAGGGTCGTCCGGGACCGGCGGCCCCACCCGCAGCCATTCGTCCTTGCCGGGGGTGGAGTTGCGGCTGAAGTACAGCCGCGGGTGGTCACAGAGAATCTGGATGCCGGCGCGGATGATGAAGATCATCATGAACAGGTTGAAGAAGTGGGTCCACCCGGCCCAGGCCGGCAGGCCCCCGGCGACTTCGGTGGACGGGCTGCTGCCGGGATACCTGGTGATGAAGTCCTCGATGCCCGGCATGTGCCGAATGCCCTTGCCGATCGCGACCATCGCCACCATTCCGACGAAACCGATCGGAATCAGCCACAGCAGGTTGAACCACTTGTCGCGGCCGATACGCAGGTGCGGGGCGACCGCGCGGCGGCTGAGGTCGAAACCGCCGCCGTAGGTCTCGACGTCGACGGTCTCGTTGTGGTTTTTGTGGATCTCTGCCCGGTAGCCCTGTTCCAGCTCCAACTCGACGTCCACGACGTCCGCGGAGTAGTCGACTTGCCGGGTGGTTTCTTTCGTTGCTGGTGAGGTCGCGGGACCCCGCGGGTCGAGTTGCCCTCCAGCACCCTGTCCATCAATCGCGGTCACCTATCGACGGTAGCGCGAAAAACCTCGTGACCCGATACTCTGACATCAGATACGCAGGCTTCTGACAGGAAACTCAGGTACCGCAAGTGCGGATTACGGCGGTCGCCGACGGCCGCTGCGCCCCGGCCTGCGCCATCCTGGCTCGCCGACCGGGCCGATCGGGCGTTCGCGGCGATTATTTCGGTGGACAAACCACCGTTTTCCATTGGGCGCGACGCAGGTGAGCTCACCCGGCTCTGGCGCTTAACAGACCGTTCATCTAACGCGGTCATAATTCGTGCAAGAACAGGCGAAGTGCGTTTCGCCATCGCCATCAGATTGCAATCTGCGCCGCGGGCAGTCGTAGCGCGACACGGCTAGCATGCGCAGTGAAGAAACTTGTGACCAGGCAGGGGTAGATGACGACCTATACGGGACCGGCACCGCGCCGTAATCCGGCATTGCTGCGGGCTGGGGTTGGGGCGCGCCGTGGCTGACGAACAGCGGGGACCCGGTTACGGCCTTGGGCTGTCGACACGGACCCAGATGACGGGGTACCAGTTCCTGGCTCGACGGACTGCGATGGCGTTGACGCGCTGGCAGGTTCGGATGGAAGTAGAGCCCGGCCGGCGCCAGTCGCTGGCCGTGGTGGCTTCCGTGTCGGCCGCGGCGGTCGTCTGCCTCGGTGCACTGCTGTGGTCGTTCTTGAGTCCCTCGGGCCAGATGAACGAATCGCCGATCATCGCCGACCGTGATTCCGGCGCCCTGTATGTGCGGGTCGGCGACACCATATATCCGGCACTGAATTTGGCCTCGGCGCGGCTGATCGCGGGCCGGGCCGACAACCCGCACAAGGTGCGCTCCACTCAAATAGCCGAGCAGCCGCACGGCCCGCTGGTCGGAATTCCCGGCGCGCCGTCGGACATCCTGCCCACGGCGCCCTCGACATCGTCGTGGCTGATCTGCGACACCGTCGCCAACGTCCAGGGCGTCGGTGCGCCGTCGCCGGTGACCGTGACGGTGATCGACGGCGCCCCGGAACTCAACTCCCGCCGCCGGGTGCTGGACGGACCCGACGCGGTGGTGCTGCGCTACGGCAATGACTCCTGGGTGGTTCGCCAAGGCCGCCGCTCGCGCATCGACGCCGCCGACCGGGCGGTGCTGCTGCCGCTGGGGCTGACCCCCGAGCAGGTCGACCACGCCCGCCCGATGAGCCAGGCGTTGTTCGACGCCTTGCCGGTGGGCCCGGAACTGGCGGTCCCCTTCGTGCCGGAGGCGGGTCAGCCGCCGGCCTTCCCGAATGCTCCCGGACCGGTGGGCATGGTGTTCACCACGCCGCAGTTGGCTGGGCCGCAACAGTATTCGGTGGTGCTCATGAACGGCGTACAGACCGTCTCGCCGGTGGTGGCCCGCATTCTGCAGAACGCCGGCGCCACCGGAGGCGGTGCGCCCGCAGTGGTGACGCCGCAGGACCTGGCGAAGATGCCGGTGGTCACCGGACTGGACCTCTCGGCATACCCCGAGGGGCCGCTTCAGGTCGTCGACATCAAGGAGAACCCCTCCACGTGCTGGTGGTGGGAGCGTTCCGCCGGTGACAGCCGGGCCCGGGTGCAGGTGGTGTCCGGCCCGACGATTCCGGTGTCGCAGAAGCAAATGAAGCGGGTGGTGTCGCTGGTGAAGACCAACGACACCAACGTGCCGCAGGCCGACCGGGTCTACTTCGGTTCCGGCTACGGCAACTTCGTCGCGATCACCGGCAACGACCCGGACGCCTCGACGCGGGAATCGTTGTGGTGGATATCCGCCTCCGGCGTGCGATTCGGAATCCCCGGCGATGACGAGCGCAAGGCGCTGGGCCTGGTCGGAGAACCGGCACTGGCGCCGTCGGTGGCGTTGCGCCTGCTGGCACACGGACCGACCCTGTCCCGACAGGATGCGCTGGTACGTCACGACACCCTGCCAACCGATATGAGCCCAGCAGAATTGGCGGTGCCCAAGTGAAACGTGGATACGCCCGGCCGACGCCGGAACGCGCCCCGGTGGTCAAGCCGGAGAACATCGTATTGCCGACGCCGCTGAGCGTCCCGCCGCCAGAAGGCAAGCCGTGGTGGTTGGTGGTGGTCGGCGTGCTGGTGGTCGGCCTGCTCGTCGGCATGGTCGCCATGACCGTGGCCAGCGGCTCCCGGATGTTCCTGGGTGCCGGCTCGATCTTCCCGATCTTCATGATCGGTGGTGTCGCGATGATGATGTTCGGCGGCCGTTTCGGCGGTGGCGCCCAGCAACTCAGCCGGCCGAAGCTCGACGCGATGCGCGCCCAGTTCATGCTCATGCTGGACCGGCTGCGTGAGTCGGCGGCCGAGTCCGCGGACAGCATGGACGCCAACTACCGGTGGTACCACCCGGCGCCGTCCACCCTGGCCGCCGCGGTGGGGTCGTCACGGATGTGGGAGCGCCAGCCCAACGGCAAGGACCTCAACTTCGGGCTGGCCCGCGTCGGGGTGGGGATGACGCGCCCCGAGGTCACCTGGGGCGAGCCGCAGAACATGCCGACCGACATCGAGCTGGAACCGGTGACCGGTAAGGCGCTGCAGGAGTTCGGTCGCTACCAGAGCGTGGTCTACAACCTGCCCAAGATGATCTCCCTGCTGGTCGAGCCGTGGTACTCGCTGGTCGGCGACCGCGAGCAGGTGCTCGGGTTGATGCGCGCGATCATCTGCCAGCTGGCCTTCTCACACGGGCCCGACCATCTGCGCATGGTCGTGGTGACGTCGGATGTGGCGCAGTGGGACTGGGTGAAGTGGATGCCGCACTTCGGCGACCCGCGCCGTCAGGACGCCGCCGGCAACGCCCGCATGGTGTACGGCTCGGTGCAGGACTTCGCCACCGAACATGCCGAACTGTTCTCCGGGCGTGGATCGTTCATGCCGCGCCACGCGAGCTCGTCGGCGGAGACCCCGACCCCGCACCACCTGATCATCGTCGATGGCCTGGACCCGCAGTGGGAGTACGTCAACACCACCGAGGGCATCGACGGGGTGACGTTCTTCGACCTGACCGGCGCTCCGGAGTGGCGTGTCGTCTCACAGCGGGTGCTGCGTCTCGACGACAAGGGCATCATCAACGCCCTGCCACGTGACCGCGACACCTGGATGGTGATCGACGACAACGAGTGGTTCTTCGCGCTCGCCGACCAGGTCAGCCCCACCGACGCCGAACAGTTCGCGCAGCGGTTGGCGCACTGGCGGCTGGCGGCGGCCTACGAGGAGATCGGTCAGAAGGTGACGCACCACATCGGTGCGCGCGACATCATGGCCTACTACGGCATCGAGGACGCCGGGCGGATCAACTTCGAGGAGCTGTGGGCAAGCCGGCGTGACGGTGGCAGCCGGGGCCGCCTGCGGATTCCGTTCGGAAACCGTTCCGACAACGGCGAACTGCTGTTCTTGGACATGAAATCCCTCGACGAGGGCGGTGACGGGCCGCACGGCGTCATGTCCGGCACCACCGGTTCCGGTAAGTCGACCCTGGTGCGCACGGTGATCGAGTCGCTGCTGCTGGCTCACCCGCCGGACGAGCTGCAGTTCGTGCTGGCCGACCTCAAGGGCGGATCGGCGGTCAAGCCGTTCGCCGGCGTGCCGCACGTGTCGCGGATCATCACCGACCTGGAAGACGACCAGGCCCTCATGGAGCGCTTCCTGGAGGCCATGTGGGGTGAGATCGCCCGACGAAAGACCATGTGCGACAACGCCGGTGTCGACGGCGCCAAGGAGTACAACGAAATCCGGTCCCGGATGCGGGCGCGCGGCGACGACAGCCTGCCGCCGCTGCCGATGCTGGTCGTGGTGATCGATGAGTTCTACGAGTGGTTTCGCATCATGCCGACCGCCGTTGAGGTGCTGGACTCGATCGGCCGCCAGGGCCGCGCCTACTGGGTGCACCTGATGATGGCCTCGCAGACCATCGAGAGCCGCGCCGAGAAGCTCATGGAGAACATGGGCTATCGGCTGGTGCTCAAGGCGCAGACCGCCGGAGCCGCGCAGGCGGCCGGTGTCCCCAACGCGGTGAACCTGCCGGGTAAGGCGGGTCTGGGCTACTTCCGCAAGAGCGGCGAAGAGGTCATCCGGTTCCAGGCCGAGTTCCTGTGGCGCGACTACCACCGGGGCGGAATCCTCGACGACGAGCAGATGCCGTTGACGCACGCCGTCGACTACATCCGGCCGCAACTGTTCACCACCGAGTTCACTCCGCTCGAGGTCAGCGTCAGCACGCCCGAGATCGAGGCGGCCGAGGAGATGGCAGCGCTCGACACCAAGCCGGCAGCCGCGCCCGGCGAGCCGGCCGAGGAAGAGGACTTCATCCGGACTCCCAAGGTCGGCACGGTCATCATCGACCAACTGCGTCAGATCGACTTCGAGCCGTACCGGTTGTGGCAGCCGCCGCTGGATGTGCCGGTGACGGTCGAGAGCCTGGTGAACCGCTACTTGGGTCACCCGTGGCAGCAGGACTACGGCACCCGGCGCGACCTGGTGTTCCCGATCGGTGTCATCGACCGGCCCTTCAAGCACGACCAGCCGCCGTGGACGGTGGACACCTCCGGCCCCGGCGCCAACGTGCTGATCCTGGGCGCCGGTGGGTCGGGCAAGACGACCGCATTGCAGACCTTGATCTGCGCGGCCGCGTTGACGCACACCCCCGAACAGGTTCAGTTCTACTGCCTGGCCTACAGCGGGACCTCGCTGACCACGGTCGCCGGCCTGCCGCACGTGGGCAGTGTCTGTGGTCCGACTGATCCCGACGGGGTGCGCCGCACGGTGGCCGAACTGCTGGCGTTGGTGCGGACCCGCAAGCGCAGCTTCCTGGAGAACGATGTCGCGTCGATGGACGTCTTTCGCCGGCGGAAGTTCGAAGGTGCTCCGGGGGCGGTGCCCAACGACGGTTTCGGCGATGTCTATCTGGTGGTCGACAACTACCGGGCACTCTCGGAGGACAACGAGGTGCTCGTCGAGCAGGTCAACCAGATCATCAACCAGGGGCCGTCGTTCGGTGTGCACGTGATCGTGACCGCCGACCGCGAATCGGAGCTGCGCCCGCCGGTGCGAAGCGGTTTCGGATCCCGGGTCGAGCTGCGGCTGGCCGCGGTCGAGGATGCCAAGCTGGTGCGTTCCCGGTTCGCCAAGGATGTTCCGGTGAAGCCCGGACGCGGCATGGTCGCGGTCAACTACGTGCGCCTCGACAGCGACCCCCAGTCCGGTCTGCACACCCTGATCGCCCGGCCCGCGATGGAGGACACCGGCGACAAGGTGTTCGAGTCCGACAGCGTGGCGGCCGCGGTCAGCCAGGTGGCGGTCGGCCGGGTGCGCCCGGTGCGGCGTCTGCCGGCGCGGTTCGGCCTGGAAGAGGTGCGCGCGGTCGCGGCCAACGACCGTCGCGAAGGAGTGGGAGCGGGCGGTATCGCCTGGGCGATCTCCGAACTCGACCTGCAGCCGGTCTACCTGAACTTCGCCGAGAACGGCCACCTGATGGTGACCGGCCGTCGCGAATGCGGCCGCACCACCACGCTGGCCACCATCATGAGCGAGATCGAACGGCTCTATGCGCCGGGTTCCAGCAGTGCGCCGGCGCCCAGCCCGGACGGTCGGCCGTCGGCCCAGGTGTGGCTGATCGACCCGCGCCGGCAGTTGCTGACCACGTTGGGGTCGGACTACGTGGAGAAGTTCGCCTACAACCTGGACGGCGCCGTTGCGCTGGTCAACGAGTTGGCCGCCACGCTGGCCAACCGGGAGCCTCCGCCGGGGCTGTCGGCCGAGGAGCTGCTGTCGCGGACCTGGTGGAGCGGGCCGGAGATCTTCTTGATCATCGACGACATCCAGCAGTTCCCGCCCGGCTTCGACTCGCCGTTCCAGAAGGCTGCGCCCTGGGTCACCCGCTCGGCCGACGTCGGCCTGCACGTGATCGCCACCCGCACGTTCGGTGGTTGGTCGTCCGCTGGTGCCGACCCGCTGCTGCGGGCTCTGCACCAGGCCAACGCACCACTGTTGGTGATGGACGCCGACCCGGACGAAGGCTTCATCCGCGGCAAGATGAAGGGCGGCCCGCTGCCTCGCGGCCGTGGCCTGCTGATGGCGGAGGACACCGGGGTGTTCGTTCAGGTCGCCGCCACCGAGCTGCGGCGGGCGCCGGCGCAGGAGCGCGCGGCCACCCCGGCCGGCTGACCGGCCCGACCAGCAACCACTGTGACGCGAGCAACAGCGACACAGTGGTTGCTGGCGCTTTCACGGCCCCGACGCGGGCGGTGAATTAAGTGCGCCGGGATTTAAACCCGGGCGTGTTGCCCGCTGGTTTCGGAGGGTAGGGCGGCTGCCGGTCGCACCGGAAATGGCAGCCCTGTGTTTTTCCAGTTTGAAGCCTTTTCGGCGGCCGAACAGCCGGCTCGCGGCCACCGGCTTGTTACCCCAGATGAACACTTGTTATCGGCAGGTGAACACTCGGCGATGTGGCTACTCCCGGGCACTTTGAGCCTTTACGATCGTCAGCAGAGAGATTGCTGACCGCGATCCCGGAGGAGGACTCGAATGTCGTTTGTGAACGCGCAGCCGGAAGCGCTGTCCGCTGCCGCTGCGAACTTGAGCGGTATCGGTTCGGCGTTGAACGCGCAGAACGCCGCCGCCGCCGCCCCGACCACCGGCGTGGTCCCGGCAGCCGCCGACGAGGTCTCGGCACTGACCGCGGCGCAGTTCGCCGCGCACGCGACGATGTACCAACAGGTCAGCGCGCAGGCCGCCGCGATCCACGAGATGTTTGTCGCAACGCTCAACCAAAGTGCGACCTCCTACGCCGCCACCGAGGCGGCCAACGCTGCTGCGGCGGGCTAATCAGGAGCCAACCGCATACCGGCTACGGGCTGATGGGAGGGGAACCAATCATTCGTTCAAAGCCGGTCGTCGGTTACCGACGTAACCGGTGGCAATAACCGTCAACTACGAGAATCAATAAGAAACAACGAACTTCAGAAAAGGAGACAACAGTGGCAACACGTTTTATGACTGATCCGGACGCGATGCGTTCGATGGCGGGCCGTTTTGATGTGCACGCGCAGACGGTGGAGGACGAGGCGCGCCGGATGTGGGCGTCGTCGACCAACATCTCCGGTGCGGGCTGGGGTGGTCTGGCGGAGCGGACCTCGATGGACACCATGGGTCAGATGCAGACCGCGTTTCGCAACATCGTGAACATGCTGCACGGGGTGCGGGATGGGTTGATTCGCGACGCTAATTCGCGACGCTA